>JBAXWQ010000069.1:0-13965 GCA_037128315.1 Opitutia bacterium
GGCGTTGAACTTCTGCACGGGGCAGTTCACCATCGCAGGTCAAGTTCTCGGGGCTGAGGTCTGCATCCAGTGCGTCAGCCACACGCTGCCGACCCTGGGCAGTTTGGATCTCATACTGCTCGCCTTTGAAGATGGCGTTCCAGCGATTCTTGCGGTCAATGTATGCTTGCAATGCTTTCATATCAGCTCCTTGTTGCGATGTGTTTATTATAGCAGTTTGGACAATACCGGTCAACCGAAAGAGTATTCCCGCACCCACTCAAATCGAGTAGCAGCTGGCACCCACTTGAACTCAGTCCTCTTGCCATAGGTCTTTTCAAAGTCCATGCAGATCATGACCCAGCTGGGCTCAGGGCTGAAGCTCACGGTCTCTGCAACACGTACGACTTCAACCACCCGGCCGTCTGTCATCTTTGCTACTTTGATCATCATGTGCTCCTTTCTGTCTATGTGTGTATTATAGCATTTTGGGCAATAGTGGTCAACCAAAATATTGTGGGTTTTTTACAACAAAAAACCCTGCTCTGGGCAGGGTTTTTGTGGCTTTTTTGCGACATTTTGTCGCAGAATTTGCGCTTAGTGCGAGCCTAGCACAATAACTTTATGCCCATATAGATTTACAATCTTTGTTGCCAACGGCATGTTCATAAATTCTCCAAAGTATCTATGCTGCCAACTGAGTTTTGAAAAGAACAACTTTTTGTAACCCATAGCAAAAGGAACTAGAGTCGGGTTGGAATCTAAGAATTTCCCTACACCTTCAGTTACTTCAGGCCAATGACAATGAAAAAAGTCATCCAATATAACCACACCTTCATTTGA
This sequence comes from Opitutia bacterium, assembly GCA_037128315.1. Lineage (GTDB taxonomy): Bacteria > Verrucomicrobiota > Verrucomicrobiia > Opitutales > Opitutaceae > Lacunisphaera. Next base: position 823 of record JBAXWQ010000069.1, read on the forward strand.
CACCAGTTGATTTGCCAGATGCAAATCAGAAACAGTATGTTCAACTGAATGTCCAGCATCTACTGAAATAAATCTAAAAGATCCTGGTTCAATATCAAATTTCTCTACCAAGTGGCTGTCAGTGGAATCTGCTTGAACAATTCTGGTGTTTGTTCCTTGGTGAGCATCAAACTTTTCTAGATTTTCTTTGAAGGCAATCAAATTCTCATTACCGTATTGATCCAGACTCAAGAACTGATCACCAAAAATGTCCAAGGCCATGCTTTGGTATTCAGGATTTATCACGCTGTTCAGCATGATAAAAAATTTGCCTTGATATACACCCACTTCTAGGCATCCACCAGATTTGTTAAAGTCCAGACTATCCAAGTAATCAACTATATCAAACAATGCATGATTACACCATCCCTCAACTTGATCAAACCCTGTTTGCTTGTAGTTTGTTAAATTTGAATTATTCATTAAATTCTTTCTTAAAAATATTATTATAAAAAAACCCTGCACTGAGCAGGGTTTTATTTTACAATTCAGTTATTGACTTAGAAATTGTATTCTACGCCAGCGCCAAATTGTGTAACATCAGTAGCAGAACCTGCTGCATCAATGTTGCTCCAACGAGCATGCAAAGTCAATGCCTTGCTCATTGCATAAGCGGCACCTACTGCTTTACCAATAGTACCGTTTGAGTTTTCACCATAGCTGGCCAACAAAGCCAATTGTGGGCTAACACTTTGGTTTACACCAATGCTCTTACCTGTGGTGCTTACACCAGACACTTTGTCTTCGCTGTAGATACCATAAAGGGTAGTCTTGGTAGCGGCCAAGGTGTACTTTGCACCACCAATGAGACTTTGACTAGAGATGCTGTCATCATACTTTGCCACGGTAGCTGAGAGCACGCCGTTGCTGTAGTTGATGCTACCAGCTTGAACATTAGAAACATTTGCTGTTTCGCTATTGTTGATCTGATAAGTTCCTGTCAGGCCCATCACAGGTGCTGTGGTTACAAAAATAGCATTTTGCAAACGTGAACCTTGAGCAGCATGGATGCTAGGTGCAATGGTACCATAGGTATTTTCCAAAGCATCAAAGTTATCCAATGCACGAGTCACTGCGTGTTTGTCACGACCAAGACCAATGGTGCCCAAACTATTGCTGAGATTGAACAACGTAGTACGGTCACCCAAAGTAGTAGCGCCTGGTGCATCAGAACCAAACCCAGTTTCAACGATAGCAGCGGCTGTGAATCCGTTGCCTACATCGGCTGTGGCACGGATTCCAATACGACTGGTGTCATTGGTCAAACGTGTGAGTGCGTCAGCAGTACCTAATTTGTATGATTCTTGGTACTCACGTACCTTGCCATACACGCTAACTTGAGGGGCGGTTTGTGCTTGAGCAAAACCTGCGGCCAATGCCAGGGCCAGTAGTAAAGCATATTTCTTCATGAAGTTTTCCTTTTTAAAAATTGTTTATTGTGCTTGTGGCACAGTTTTACTTAGTGATTATAACAATATACCTGTTATTTTACGATCAAATTGGCTGCTTCTGTCTCAGAATAGGTGCTGGGAATCAGAACTGCCTGTGGTGGAACCGTGGCTGGGGTGGATGGAATATTGGTATCTACACCTATGTTCACATTGTTTAGAACAGCATTGTTTCTGCCTTCTCTTAGGCAAGCCACAATGGCTTGGCCACCTTGTGTGTTGAGATCAGCTACAATTTCAAGGAATTGACTAGGACCATTTTGTTCAGTGTTGAGCCCGTAATTGGGTAGGCTTTGTACAAAACTCATTATTGGACCTCTCCCTGCTGACGAAAGGCCGGCAATGTTGATACTGGCCAATGAAAGATTTGTATTTTCATTTGATAAATTTTCTGCCATATCAACAAAATTGGTATTTAAGATTCCACTCTGTGTGGGATAAGAATTAGCAATCAAATATACTTGCACAGCAGCATTACCAATCAATGCCTGCATGGCAGTGTCGGCATTGCTATATGTTCCTTCTCCAGGTCCTGGGGGTATTATAATTGGTCCAACATTGGCAGGCCCATACACACCATTCACTGTGTTTGCCATTCTATTGTAATTCAATGTCAATGTGTTTAATATTCCCGAAGACTGCATTGAATTGATTGTGGTAGTCACATTGATAAGGTCTGATGTAAACGGTAACCCTACGGCGGCGCCTAACAAATCAGTTATTACTAGTGTGCCATTGGGTCCTGAACCAGTTGCGTAGTTGTTGGCATAAAAAGCAGATACTGAATCAGGTACTGCTTGTTGTAACGAAGATATACTTGGAAGATTCTGTGTGGTCTCCATGTTACTAAATGCTGTGGCCAACTGAGTCAACAAAAGAGTGCTGACATTTTTAATCTGTTGCAAACTGACCTGTATGGCCTTGTTTGCCAAGGCTTGATCAGCAGGTATGATTCTATTAAGACGTTCGTAAGTAATTGTGTTAGGTCCAGCCAATGATAAAACATAAGCAGGCAAATAGATCAATAATTTTGAATTCACCGTGCCTTGATTGTTGTCATATATGGCTCTCAATACCGATGTGGTATCTTGATTGTAAGTTCTCACGGTGAGACTAGAAAAACTATTTGGAAAGATCTTTACTGGATTTAAAAGATCTGCCATGGTTGTTAAGTTGGGAGTGGTCACACCAAATATGGCCAAGATCTGTGCTAAATCAGTGCCTGTGATATTCTGCATGCCCAAGTATGCCAATCGTTGTATGTTAGTGTCAACATTCACATTGGGATCTGTGAGATTACCTATACTGGCTTCATCTAGTCCGGCTTGAATCAATGCTGCACGAATCCTAGGTGTGATATTGGTCAGTGTAATCAATTGTCTAAATAACGCAGCCGGTGATCCAAAATTACCAAGATTGTTTAGATCAATCAGTTGACCCAATGCAGCAAGATCAGAACCAAATGTATTCATAGCCAAAGTCACATCACTGAGATTACCAGTGAACAAACTATTCATAGTGGTAAATGTGCTGCCAAGATATGTTTGGCTGTTGATGCTGGAATTGATATAATCGTTGGTAACGGAAATATATCCTTGTGCCGAAGAGAATACCTGTGCAAACACAGAAACATCGCCATTGCCCAAATAACTTTGTCCCTGAGCAGTGATGATCCCTGTGAATCCTGCTGTGGTGTTAGTGCCTAAACTGGCATACGCTCCTGGCGTGTTATCAGCCAATGCTGGTATTGTATTGGCACAAAATTTGAACATGCTGTTCAATGTATTAGCACTGACGTTGGCCGCTGGAGCATTTGCTACTGCAACAAAGAATGGTGAAGGAGTCGCAGCCCAGCGCGGGCAGGTTGACCGGGATCATCCCGGCCGACTGCGCGCCGTCCACGTGGAACCAGAGGCGGTGCCGCCGCGCCAGCTCCGCGATGGCCGGCACCGGCAGGAGGATGCCGGTGGGCGACGTGAGGTGCGACACCTGGATCACGCGCGTGCGCGGCGTGATCAGCGCGGCGATCCGCTCGACGTTGGCGGCGGCGTTCACCGGGTCCGGCACGAAGGTCTTGACCACGATGCCGTCGGTGCGCTGGCGGTTGAGCCAGGGAAACGAGCCGCCGGGGTGGGCGTGGGTCTCGAAGATCACCTCGTCCGCCGCCTGCAGCTCGAGGCCGTCCGCCACGATGCACGTGCCCTCGGTGGTGTTGCGCACGAAGCAGGTCTCGCCCGGCTGGGCCCCGAGGTACCCGGCGACGATCGCCCGCGCCTGCTCGAAGAAGTCGTGGCCGGTCTCGACCCGCTCCTGCAGCTGCCGGCTGGCGACCGTGAGCATGTCGAGCACCCGGCGCGGCGCCGGGCCGAGCCCGCCGGTGTTGAAGTAGGTGCGCTCCGGCGTCATCGGGAACTGCACCCGCACCTGCCGCCAGAAGCCCTCGGGGTCGTCCCCGCTCCACGCCGGCGTCACCGCCGACTGGTAGCCGTCGGCCTCCATCGCGCCGAGGCCCCGCGCGGCGAGCAGCCCGGCGGCCCCGGCCCCCAGCCGGCGGAGAAACGTCTTGCGGTCGAGGTTCACAGGGAGGTGAAGGTGAGGGTGTGGTCGACAGCGAGGTCCGCCCCGGCGGCGATCACGCGGTCCTGGTCGAACTGCACCGGCAGCGCGGCCAGCGGATAATTGCGGCGCACAAACCAATGCAGCGGACCGGGGTGGTTTTCAAACCGGATGATGACCCGCCGCAGCGTTTCGTCCAGCTGCCCGTGCCACTCCATCCAGCGCGCGGCGGTGCCGTGGACCGCCGGCACGCCCTCGTGCCCGCCCTCGGCCGTGACCTTGATCGTCGGGTCCAGATGGTCGTCGAGCAGCTCGCGGGCGCCGCGGAAGGCCAGGCCGGTGTAGTGCGAGCCGGCGAGGCCGCCGTGCGAGTGCGGGTTGCCCAGCGCCAGCGGGCGACCGCTGACGTTCGTCAGGCAGCCGCGCCAGTGCAGCGACCAGGACTGGGCGGCGGCGTCCACCGCCACCTCGAGGGTGCGCACCTCGCGGAACAGGACCTCGTCCAGCCGCCGCCACTCGAGGGTGTGCGCCAGCACCGCCTGCGCGCCGGCCGCCTCGAGCCGGGTCCAGGCGACGTGCTGCTGCACGCCGTGGTCGTCGCGCCACTGGTAGCCGTCGGCGCGGCGGCAGGTGGGGCCGCCCCAGAAGTTGACCCCCGCCACCTGGTTCAGCGTGAAGCACAGGCCGTGGTGCCACGGATGGTCGTTCGGGCGAAAGTTCGTGAGCGTGTCGCCGGCGAGCGAGTTCAGCGGGTGGAAGTAGGGCTTGGGGGATTCCTTTGCGTCGAGGCTGGGCGCGTAGACGTAGCGGCAGAGCAGGGCGTCGCCGGCGAAGAGGCTGACGGCCCGGCCGGTCTCGTGGTGGAGGCGGAGGGTTTTCATGGCAGGGCGAAGCGGGCCGTATAGTGGCGGCCGGTGAACTCGTGGGTGCGGCCGTCGGGGGCGACGAGGGTGACGGGGAGCTCCGTGGGCAGCGTGAGGGTGAGGTGGAGCTGGCCGTCGGCGACCCGCCAGGCGACTTCCACGAGCCCGTGCGGGGTGCAGACGCTGCCGGCGGCATGGGTCAGGCCGCAGCAGTGGGGCTGCACGCGCAGGCGGGCGAAGCCCGGCTCCGCCGGCGTGACGCCGAGGATGCGCTGCTGGAACTCCAGCACGGGATGCGCGCTCCAGGCGTGGCAGAGCGAGCGCCAGTAGCTGTTTTCCTCGACGAACGTCGAGAGGCCGTAGCCGACGGACTCATGCCAGGGACCGAGGTGGCGCGTCAGGTCGTCGGCCCGGCCGCACTTGGCCAGGGCGGCGAAGCCGGTGTGCCACCAGAAGAAGGAGCCGGGGGCGAGCTGGGCGTCGTGCGGGAACCGCCGCAGGAGGATCGCGCGCTCCCGCTCGCCGGCGAGGCCGGCGACGATCGCCCAGGCGTTGCCGTACTGGCTGAGCTCCGGCCCGCCGGGCCGGTCGAAATACAGCCCCTCCGCCTCGGACCAGAACCGCGCGTGCGCCACGCGGCGCAGCGTGTCGGCCTCGGCCGTGAGCGCCGCCGCCTCGGCCGCGCCGCCCAGGTGCCCGGCCAGCACCGCGGCCTCGTCGAGCGCGTTGATGTACTGGGCCGCATGGATGCAGGTCGGGCCGGTGTCGGCCCCCGGCACCACGCCGCGCGGCCACCACGGGCACCAGTCGGTGATGTTCCAGAACGGCAGCCGCGCCGGCAGCCCGTCGGCGTCGGTGTGCCGGCGGTACCAGTCGAGCACCGCACGGACCCCCGGCAGCAGGTCCTGCACCGTGGCCCGGTCGCCCGTGCAGTAGAAATAATCCTTGAGGGTCGTGATCCAGTGGAGGCTCCAGGCCGGGATCACCTGCACCAGCCGCGAGGGATACCGCGCCTGCGTGAGGCCGTCGGAGAGCCGCGACCAGTCGAAGTGGTACAGCGCCTGGCGGCTCAGCCGCCCGTCGCCCGTCGTCAGCAGGCCGAGCTGCGAGGTGATCATCGTGTCCCCCGCGTACTGCATCTGCTCGTAGTGCGGGCAGTCCTCGAAGGTCTCGTGCGCGCACATCCGCATCGTGTGCAGGCCGACTGCCCAGATCCGGTCGAGCGCCGGGTCGGAGGAGCGGAAGGTCGCGGCCACGCGGTAGGGATAGGCCGTGAACCGGTGCCGCACCGCGCGCAGCGTGAGCGGCGCGGCCCCGACCTGGAGCTGCAGGCCGATGTACCGGAACGCGCGCCAGTGCAGCGGCTCGAAGGTCTCCTCCCCGCCCGCCGGCTCCCAGCGGTCGCTCCAGCCGGTGACCTGGCCCCGGCGGTCGAAGGTCCAGCCCCGGGTCTCGTCGGCAAAATGCGAGGCGAGGTTCGCCAGCGACTGCTGCTTGCCGAGCAGCTGCGCCCCCGGCGTGTTCCACGGCAGCCGCAGCGCCTCGGCATAGGTCAGCCGGACGTGGCTGCCCGCCCCGCCCGTCACCGCCAGCTGCGGAAACGCCGTGGTGAGCGCCCCGGCGTCGAGCACCAGCGTCACCGTGGCCTGCGGCGGCAGCGTCAGCGGCCGGCCCTGCGCCAGCAGCGCCTGCCAGTCCGCGGGCACCGCCGCGCCGCCCTCGAGAAACGCGTCGGCAAACGCCGCCGGCGCGCCTTCCTCCAGCATCGGCACCAGCCGCGGCATCAGGCCGTAGGGGCTCGCGGGGTCGCGGCGGTTCTCCCACCTCTCCGCCTTGAACAGCACGTGCGCCGCCGGCCAGGCCGCGTCGTCAAACTCCGGCGTGTTCCAGCCGGCCGGGATCAGCCGCGACACCCGGTGCTCAAAATAGCCGAGGTAGCCCTCGAACGTGGTGTGCTCGTTCTGGAAACGGTGCGCGGTGTCGACCGCCACCCGCCAGCTGGCGTCCGTGCGCAGGTCCTCCCCCGCCTCGCCGGCCGTCGTCCGCAGCGCTCCCTCGAGCACGAAGCCGCCGGTGTACGTCATCACCGAGCAGGGCGGCCCCAGCAGCGCGGGCCGGTGCGCCACGCGCGACTGGTCGAGCACCAGCGCGGCCAGGACGTTGCGGCCCCGGCGCAGGTGCGGCGCAAGGTCGAACGTCTCGTAGAAGTGGTGGTTCACGTCGCCCTTCGCCGGGCCGCGGCCGAGGAGCGCGCCGTTGCAGAAAAACAGGTAGCGGCTGTCGCCCGAGACGTGGACGGTCAGCGCCGCCGCCGCCGGGTCGGCCACCGCGAAGGGGCGCCGGAAATACCGCACCTGGTAGTGCGAGGGTGTCGCCGCCTCGGGCGGCGGGGCGGCATGGGAACCCTCGGCGGACCAGATCCACGAGGCGGAGTTGAGGAAGGGAGTCACGGAAAAAAAGGGGGGGGGTTCGCTCAGCGCGCCGGCGGTGCAAAGACAAAGTCGAGGCCGTAGGCGCCGTCCAGCCCGCCGGCCTGCCAGGTGCGGCCGAGGTCGTCGGAATAAAACGCGCCCTCCTCGAAGGTCGAGGCCCACAGCCGCTCCGTCTCCCCGGGCTCGAAGGCGAGCAGGAAGACCTGCTTCACCGGCAGCCCGGCGCTGCGGTCCGCCCAGGTGCGGCCGCCGTCGGCCGAGACGCGCACCCCGACCCCCCAGCCGCCGACCGCCATCAGCGCGGCCGCGCGCGGGCTGAGCGCCACGGCGTAGAGGTTGGCCGTCGCGGTGCCCGCATCCGTCGCCGCCCAGGTGCGGCCGCCGTCGGTCGAGAGCCAGGCGCCCCGCCCCTGCGTGCCGGCGAGCAGCCGCCGGGCGTCGGCCCCGCTCTGGGCGAGGCGCAGGATCGTCGTCGCGGGCGAGGGCACGCGCGTCCACGACCGCGCGGCGTCGGTCGAGACATAGATGCCGTCCTCGGTGCCGAGCAGCACGCGGCCGGACTGGGCGCGGTCGGCGAGGATCGTCTGGGCGTAAAGTTTCGCGAGCCCGGCCGGCGCCAGCTGCCAGGTCTCGCCGCGGTCGGTCGAGCGCAGCGGTCCCCACGCGGTGGCGGCGTAGACCTGCGCGGGCTGCGCCGGGTCGAAGGCCAGGCTGCGCACGTCGGCCACCTCCCACCCGGTGGTTTTCCGCCAGGTGCGGCCGCCGTCGGCGCTGCGCACCACGCCGTCGGCGCTGGCGATCAGGAGGAGGTCCGGCCAGGCCGGATGCACCGCCACGCTGGCGACGCCGAGGATGCGCGGGCCGAAATGCTGCCAGGCGCCCTGCGCGTCCCGCCGGTACAGGCCGGAGTCGGCCGGGACGGGGGAATTGCGCTGCGCCTTGGTCATCGCCACGGCGGCGAAAAACCGGCCCGGCGACGCCGGCACCGCCGCCTCGCCGCCAAGGGCCAGGGCCAGGAACAACAGGACGGGGCCGCGGGGGTTCATGGCTGGGCGGGGACGATGGTTTGCAGGCTGAGATTGCGCCCGAGATCGAGCAGGTAGCGCTCCGCGCCGTGGCGGATTTCCAGGCGCTGGCTGCCGCGCGCCGCCTGGCCGTACGGGCTGTCGAACAGCGGCCAGGACGCGTAGTCCACCGGCGCGCCGTTGAGCGTCGGCGGGGCGCCGTACCGCGCGTGGAGCACGCTGCCGTCGAGCGCGGTGAACGTCGCCTCAGGCGCCGCCGCGGTGGAGAAACGGAGCGGGAGGGCGCGGACCGCCTGCTGGAACTGCGCGAAGGTCGCATAGGCGCGCACCGGGGCGACCTGCACGACATACCCGTTGCGCCGGGCGCCGCTCACATAGCAGCGGTGGCCCTCGCCCCACTCCTTGAAGCCGGCACTGATGAAGCCGCCGCCGCCGCCGCGCAGCAGCCCGGTCCAGTCGTTGGGCTTCCACTCGCCGGCGGCAAACGGCCGGTAGGCGATGTAGACCGGCCCGCCCCGGGAGAAAATCCAGCCGGAGGCGTCCTCCGTGGTGTCGGCCAGGTCCCGCGAGAAGAAGGTCGTGATCTGCGGGAAGCGCGTGCCCTCCGGCAGGTCGTAGAGCGCGATCAGCGCCGCCCCCTGCTGGAACACCTGCTCGTGGGGCGAGCCGCCCGGCAGCTTGTCCGGGGAATCATAGTCCGCCTTCGAGCGTGCAATCAGGTCGGTGACCGTGTCCCAGTCGCCCCCGAAGTACATCGTGCCCTCGTAGGGCGACGAGTACGGCTGCATCCCGAAAAACACGTTGGCGGACCGCGCGCCCCGGTCGGTGCGCCAGAGCAGGCTCCAGGTCTGCTGCTGGATGGGCTGCAGGAGCCCGCCCTGGGACGAGCCCAGGATGAAGTCGGGGTCCACGTAGCTGTACTTGTAGACCGGCACGGTGCGCTTGTCGCCGATGGCAAACGAGTCCGGCCCGGCGTGGCGCAGGCGCCAGCGGGTGCGCTTGAGCTCCCGCTCCACATAGGGCCGGTCCCGGTCGCGCGCGATGCGCTCCAGGATCGGCGGCGGGGTGTAGCCGCTCAGGGCCACCAGCTGGACCGTGCCGCGGGACTGGGGTTCGCCGTAGCCGAAGAGCAGCCAGGCCAGGGCGGACGCCGGGGTCAGCGCCGGGGCCACGATCTGGCGGGGATACACCCGGCTGTGGGCGCCGCCGTAATAACCGTCGAGCGACTCGACCACGTAGTCGTAGAGCACGTAGTCGGCCATCAGCCGCGCCTTTTGCCGGAAGCCTTCGTCCTTCGCCCAGCCCGCCAGCAGGCACATCGGGATCACATACTCCTCAATATAGTTGGGGGAGTCGTACTCGCCCTGGCCGTAGGAGGTCGTCACCTGCATCCAGTGCTCGAGGTAGCCGCGCGCCTCGGCCATGTTCTCGGCGGCGGACTGGCCGTTGAACCACTGCTCGGGACCGGACTCCGGGAAAGTCTGCGCCGCCAGATAAAGGCTCGAGTAATACAGCGCCCAGTGGTTCTCCGTGTCGCCCCGGCTCGGCCAGTAGCTGCGCCAGAGCTCCTGGATCCGCGCCCAGCTGGCGGCGTCGAGCCCCTCGTGCCCCGCCAGCATCACCGTCGCCATGGGAAACATCCAGAACATGCTCCCGTCCGGCATGGGCTGGTTGATCCGCGCGAGCCGGGCCAGGGCCGCCTCCCGCTGCTTCCCCTGCTGCAGACAGGCCGCCACGTCAAAAATACTGCCCTTGGTCGGGTCGGCCGGCGGGAGGTCGCTGATCGATTTCGCCAGCACCCATTCGCGCCGGGCCTGAAAGCGGTGCGCAATGTCGGCGTCCGTCAGCGCCAGCCCCTCGGCGGCCGTGCCGGCCCGCCCCACCCCCAGGCCCACGACAAAGATCGAAACCATGACGCTCCATCGCTTTGCCTGTGGCAGAATCATATAATGGGGTTGTCTCCCGAAGCAGACGACCCAGCATGCATCGGCTCCATTCAGCATTTCAATCAGCATTTTCCCTGAAATTTCATCCATGAAAACCCTGAAAAAAATCCCTACCCCCCGTCTCGTCCAATGCGCCACGCCCTGGACGCTGATGTCCTTCCCCAGCGCCAAGCGCGAATGGTCGCTGGACCGCAAAATGCAGGCGATCAAGGCCGCCGGCTTTGACGGCATCGCCGCCGTCATCAACCCGGAAATCCAGGCGATCGCGGCCCGGCACGGGCTGGCGATGATGGGCGGCTTCGACGGCTCGAACGTCGCCCGCGCCCGCCAGCAGATGATCGCCCAGCGCGAGCTCGGCGTCCACTACATGAACGTCCAGCTGCTGGACCACGACACCCCCCCGGCGGTCGCCGCCAAGCTGGCCGTGAAGCTGGTCCGGATGTCCGAAGAGCTCGGCGTCGGCGTGCACCTCGAGACCCATCGCGACACCGCCACGGAGACCCCGGAAAAGTTCACCGAGATCGCCCGCCGCTTCCAGCGGGCCACGGGCCGGCCCATGCCGGTGACCTGGGACCATTCCCACTTCGCGGTTTCCAAGCACATCCTGCCGGCCGACTACTCCTCCCGCCTGCTCGCCTGGCCCAAGCTCATCCAGCACTCCCACGTCTTCCACCTGCGGCCGTTCAACAGCCAGCACTGCCAGGTCCCGGTGACCAACGGCCGGGGCCGGCTGACCCCGGAATTCAACGACTACCTGGCCTTCGTCGAGGACCTCTTCACCCTCTGGCTGCAGGGGCCCAAGCCCCGCGGCGAGCTCTGGACCTCCCCCGAGCTCGGCATGACCCACGGCTACCACGTCAGCACCAATCCCCCGCCCTGGCCCGACGCCATCCGCGCCCGCGAAGAGTACGTCCAGGCCTGGCAGCGGGCCCTGCGGCGCGCCAAAAAGTAAGCCCCGGACCGGCCGGCCGGCGCCCAGCCGGCCGGCCTGATACTGCTTGACGGCCGGCGCTGATTTTCAGAGATTCTTTCTGAAACTTTCACGGCGTACCCCTAGCCATGCTCATTGCCGATATTGCCCATCGGGCCAAGGTCTCCCCGGCCACGGTCTCCCGCGTTATCAATCAGCCGCACTTGGTTGCACCCGACCGCCTGGCCCGCGTCCAGGCCGTCATGGCCGCGGTCAGCTACGTGCCCACCCCCCTGCACCGGCGGCGCGGACCCAAGTCCCGGCTCGCCGTCCCCAAAAAAATCGCCGTCTGGTTCGTCGGCGCGAAAAAAACCTCCAGCCTCCACTGGTTCCAGGACCAACTGCTGCAGGTGCAGCCATCTAACGAGCGTCAGCGCATTGAGTTAAGCGTTATTTTTTCGGACACGCCGGATGATTTGCCCCGGGTACTGGCCGAGCGCCAGGTCGACGGCGTGATTATCCAGGGCATGGAGCCTTCGGCGAGCTGCATGCAAAAACTCGGAACCCTGCCGCATGTGTGGTTCATGACGCGGCGCACGCCCACGTATGACGGTGATTACGTCGAGCCGGACAACGACCTAAATGGACGGATCGCCGCCGATTTTCTGCACGGACACGGCCATAAGACGCTGGCGGTCATTTCGACGGATCCGGCCTACAGCGCGGTCGCCTGGCGGGTAAAGTCGTTCGGCGAACGGGCCAAGGAACTCGGGCTGACCGTGCACACCATTCTTGGAAAGAGCCGGCCCGGCACCAGTTTCCTCGAGATCGCCCCGCTCCACGAGGAAAGCGACACCCTGGTCCGCCGGATGATGCAGGCGACGCCCCGGCCGACCGGCCTGTACATGCCGGTCGATCATTTCTGCGGGTCGCTCTTCCGCTCCATGCGCCAGGCCGGGCTGAAGTCCGAGCGCGATTTTCAGGCCGTGCTCGGGAACTATAACCCGGTCATCTACCACAACCTTGACCACCACCCCGCCGTCCTCGACATCAACCTGCCCACCCTCGTCCGGAAGGTCGTCGACCACGTGCTCTGGCGCATCGAGAATCCCTCCACCATCGGCCGGGTCGGTATCAACGTCGCACCCACCCTCGTGACCATGACTCCGTCGAAGCAGTTAATCGCCTGAAAATTCATTTCAGGCTGAAAAGACGCTCTTGCTAAAGTGCCCGGGAATCTCTTCCCTACGGCCCAGATTCTGCCCCCCCCTGAATCGGCTTAGCCGTCGGCTGTTCTTTACCTCTTTTTCGCTTTCCCGACTTTTGGTTCCGCTCACGCGGACTCAAAACCGGAAACTACAAACCACCCCCACACGAATGAAATCAGAAATCAGCTATCCAATGCACAGCACCAGTAAGTATCTGGTCGCCTGTTTGGCTGCCTTGGTTGTTGTTTTGGCTCCGATCACGCGAGCCCAAGACACGGCCAAAGCGACTGCGGCCCCGAAGGCCGCGGCCCTCGCAACCGACGAAGAGGTCCAGGTCCTCTCACCCTTCCAGGTGACCAGCGACAAGGACTACGGTTACCTCAAGACCAACGCCGCCACCGCGACGAAGATCGGCATGGAAATTCAGAAAGTGCCGCTCAACATCTCGGTCGTCTCGCGTGAGTTCCTCGATGACACCAACGCCCGCTCGCTGACCGATCTGTTCCGTTACACGTCGGCCTCCACGGGTGACAATCGTTTCGCCATGCGCGTCCCGGCCAACGAAGCGACCCCCCAGGGTGCCTTCACGATGCGCGGCTTCCAGGTCAATAACATGATGCGCGACGGTATCTTCCGTTACACCGCGTACAGCTTCGACTCCGTCGAGCGCGTGGAAATCGTCAAGGGTCCCGCGTCCGTGTTCTTCGGCCAGGGCT
>JBAXWQ010000007.1:0-26220 GCA_037128315.1 Opitutia bacterium
CCTACCAGACCCGCCACAGCACCAATGGCAAGATCGAGGTGCGCTACCTCGACGTCTACCAGAGCCGCCGCGAGGCCGAGGCCCTGCGCATCGACCAGCCCAACGTCATCGTGCTGGAAAGCGACGGCCATCGCCGGGTGATGCTCCTCAGCGAATTCTACCGCGTGAACATGAAGGAAAAGCGCAAGGAGTCCTTTTTGGGGGAAGTCGCCCTGACCGCCGCCCTCCTCGATGTCTCCTCCCCCAACAAGAAGCGGATCTATTTCCTCGCCGGTCACGGCGAGATGCGGCCCGACGAGGTCGACGGGGCCCACGGGCTCTCGCAGCTCCGGGACGAACTCCGGCAGCGCAACTACGATCTCGCCGGCCTTGATCTCAACCTGACCCACAAGATCCCGGATGACGCCGCGCTCATCATCATCGCCGGCCAGCAGGGCCGCGTGCAGCCCTTCGAGGTGGAACTGCTCCGCAATTTCCTGCAGACCCGGGCCGGCCGCCTGATTCTGATGCTCGACCCGACCCGGGCCCACGGCCTCGAGGACCTGCTGTTCGACTGGGGCGTCATCGCCTACGACAACGTGATCCACGACACCAGCAGCAGCTACCTCTCGGACACCGGGGAGCTCATGCTGCGCCATTTCAACAAGGATCACTACATCACCAAGAATCTCGTCTCCAGTGATCTGCCGGTCCTGGTCGGTCCCGCCCGGGTTGTGACCGAGGACAAGGGTCGCTCCGCGGACGACGGCCTGAACGTGAAGATCTTGATCGCCACCAGCGAGACCGCCTGGGGCGAGACCAGCTATCGCCTGCGCATCCCGGCCGCCTACACGCCCGGCCAGGATTTGAGCGGCCAGCTCGGCGTCATGGTGGTGTCCGAGCGGCTGAAGCCGGCCAACAACCTCCCCCTCAGTGTCCGCGGCGGGCGCCTCGCGGTCATCGGCACCGCCGATCTCGTGACCAACAACCGCATCAGCTATGGCGGCAACCTCAACCTCTTCCTCGCCACCGTGAGCTGGACGATCGACCGCGACACCCAGCTGAACATCCCGCCCCGGCCCATCCCGCGCTTCCAGCTCGCCCTCAGCCAGGATGAACTCGTCCGGCTCCGGCTCGGTCTCTACTTTCTCGTGCCGGGCATCGTTGCCCTGCTCGGCACCATCGTCTACTGGTCGCGGCGAAACTGACGTTTCGCAGTTTTAAGTTTTAAGTTATAAGTTCTAAGCCAACCCAAAGCCAGTCCCTCCACCGAGCGCCCCCTTACAGCTTACACCTTAAACCTTATCCTTTTCCGACTGCCATGCGCTCCAAAGTCACCGTCGTCCTCCTTTTCCTGAACGTCGTCCTGTTCTTCTACATCTACCAATATGAGAAGGTGCAGCTGCCCGACGCGAACGGCCGGCGCGTACTCGGCGCGGAGGTCGCCTCCATTGATTCCCTGACCCGGACCAGCAGCAATCCCGCCGTCGCTTCCCTCAAGCTGGAACGCCGGGGCGAAACCTGGTCGCTCGTCGAGCCCTATGAATGGCCGGCCAACCCCCACGCGGTCGACCGCCTCGTGAAGGAGCTGCAGTTCCTCGAGCATGAGACCAGCTTCGCCGTCGCCGACCTCGCCAAGAGCGGCCAGACCATGGCCGACTACGGACTCGATCAGCCGACCCTGACCCTGACCTTCACCTCGGCCAAGAAACCCTACACGCTGAAAATCGGCAACGTCACCGAAATCGGCAAGCGCCTCTACGTCCTGTCGCCCGACGGCGCCCGGATCCATGTCGTCGGTCGCAGCCTGGCCGACAGCATCGGGCTGTCCCTCGAGGACCTGCGCTCCGAGTCGATCTTCACGGTGCCGGTCTTCGAGGTCCGCTCGCTTAACGTGCAGACCGCCGCGCCGAACCTCAAGGTCCGCCTGCGCCGTGATGCCAGCGGCCGCTGGGGGTTTGAAACCCCGATCAACGCCCGCGCCAACAAGACGGCGGTGGTGGTGACCATCAACACGCTCAACGCCCTCACCGCCAAAAAATTCCTCGACCCCCGCGAGACCGACCTCGACCGCGCCGGGCTCTCCTCCCCCGCCTTGCGTGTCACCCTCGAGGGCAACGCGCGGCGCGAGACCCTGCTGCTCGGCAACGCGGACACGGCGGACCAGTATTTTGCCAAGATCGAGGACAAGCCCAATGTCTTCACCACCGCCGTGCCGGCTGCGCTGCTCGAGACGCTCCGGACCGCCCAGGAACAGCTGCGCGATCCACGGGTGCTCGACTTTGAGCCCGGCACCGTCACCGCCCTCACCCTTGGCGCCCCCGGCCAGCCGGAATTAAGCCTGCAGCGGCTGGAAGGCGGCACCGGGGCGACGGTGTGGCAGGTGGTCACGCGCATCAGCGGCCAGGCCCCGCTCACCATGCCCGCCGACCTCGCGCTGGTGGAGGAACTCCTGCAAAAGCTCTATCTGCTTGCGGCCAAGAAATTCCAGAGCGACGCCCCCTCCGCCGCCGAGCTGGAAAAATACGGCTTCAACCGGCCCGAGCGGACCATCGTGCTCGGGCTCAGCACCGGCGGCGGCCCGCGGGGCGACGAGGCTTCCAGTCTCAACCTGGAGATCGGCGTCTCGCCCAACGAGCGCGAAGTGGCCTACGCCCGCGTGACCAACGCGCAGTTCGTGTACCAGATCCTGCCTGACATCCTCGCGGAGACCCCCACCCTGGCCCGCTATTATCGCCAGCGCCTGCTGCGCGAGTTGCCGGCGAGCGCACGCCTCACCGGTCTCACCCTCACCGACCTGGCCACCAACACGGCGCTTTACCAGCACCACTTGGCGGAGACCGATGGCAACTGGGATGGGGCCCTGGCCGCTGAGCCGGAAGCCCGGCGCAAGCCGCTGACCGCCTTGCTCGGCGCACTCCGGTTCCTGCGCGCGAAGAATTTCACCGCCGAGAGTTTCACGCCGGAACACGCGGACACCGCCCAGGGCGCCCAGCCCTGGCGCTATCGGCTGGATTTCAACCTGGCCTTTGCCGGGGGCACGGGCCCGGCCCAGGCCGCCACCACGACCCTGTATCTCACGGAGCGGCTGGGCGGTTCGACCCTGCTCGCCGGCACGGCGGACTTCGGCGGCGTGCAATTCGAGGTCACCCAGGAGATGCTCGACGCCCTGTTTTTCCTGACCTACGCCGAAAAGCATGATCCCGGTGTCGGCGGACCAGCCCCGGCGGCGGTCGAGGTCAAAAAAACATCACTGTAGCGGCGGTCTGTGACCGCCGTTGCTCCATGACGCATGCATCCGTCGCGCCTCCACCGACTCACTCACGTATACCTGAAACACCCGCTTTATTTCCGCACCCTTTGCACCTTTCACCGACAATATATTCTTGCCCGGCCGGCTGCCCACGCGGCCTTCGTGCAATTCTGCCATGGCGCCGCGGCACACGGCGCCTATGTCGGACGCTATGTTCTGATGCCTGATCACCTTCATTTGTTTGTCACCGTTGCACCGGATGGCGTCACGCTTTCGGCTTGGGTCAAGTCACTCAAAAACACCTTGTCCAAATCATGGCGGGGAGCAGGGATAGCGGCCCCGCACTGGCAAAAAGGGTTTTTTGACCATGTCATGCGCAGCGCCCAATCTTACGAGGAGAAATGGACCTATGGCGCAGCCAACCCCGTCCGGGCCGGCTTGGCGACTTCACTTGAGGCTTGGCCCTATCAGGGCACGATCCACTCCTTGAATTTCTAAATGCACCCGCTGACGGCGGTCATAGACCGCCGCTACAGTCGTCATGTCTTCCCCTTCCACCCCTTTAAAGCATGCGATCCGTTTTTGCGGCTCCTGCCTGGTCACGCTTGCCTGCTGGGCGCTGTGGATCGGGCTGAGCACCACCCTTGTCGCCCTCAGCTACATCATCGTCGCCAAGGAACTGCCGGTGCCCGGGTTCGTGCTCCGGCGGGCCGAGGCGCGACTGGCCGGCGCCAACCTCTACATCCAGTTCGGCCGCGCGAGCTTTGACCCGACCGGGAAAATCCTGCTGGAGGATGTGGCCGTCCGCATGAAACCTTACGCCGAGCCGCTGATCACCAGCCGGTTGGTTTTTGTGCGGCGCAATCTCTGGTCCGCCCTGGCCGGCCAGCTGCTGCCGGATGAGATTCGCCTGGAGGGCGCCACCCTGCAGCTGCCGGCCATGATCTCGCCCAGCGGCACGGTGGAGCCGCTCATCCGCGATCTCGCCCTGACCCTGCGCCACGAGGACAATCTCTGGCAGGTGGACCTGTGCACCGGGCGCATCGGCCAGCTCGCCGTCACGGCGAACGGCGTGCTGTCCACCCCCGCCCGCCCCGCGGGCGCGGCGCCGCTGGCGCCGGAGGAAATTGCCGCCCGCTTCCTGCAAATGAGCCGCGCCCTCGCCCGCAAGGTGCACCAGCTCGATGATTTTGACGAACCCTCGCTGGTGCTGCGTTTCGACAGTCCCGCGGGCGTGGGGAACACGGCCACCCTGCTGTTCACGGCCCGGGCGGCCCACCAGCCCTGGGGCCAGCCGGTCACCCTGGGGTCGCTCGCCGCCACCGCCACCCTGCGGCTTGATGACAAGGAGCGTCGCCCGTTGCGGCTGCTGGCCGCGATCCACCATGGGGCCTACCGGGGTGATTACACCGCGGAAAATGTGCGGGCCATTTTCCTGGCCCAGCTGGCCCTGGATAAATTCAGCCTGCAGCCGTTGGATGTGCAGTTCGCCTGCAGCACGTTGACCGCCGAGGGTGAACAGGCCCTCGGGCCGGTGCTCCACGCCGACCTCAGCGCCTGGCCGGACGTGACGGCCGAGGTGGCCGCACAGATCAAAGGGGAGTTTCTCGCCGCCGAGGTCTCGGCCCGGCTGCGCGAACAGTCGGCCCGGCTCCACGCGGAGGGCCGCGGCTCCCCCGATTTCATCAACAGCGTGCTCAAGGTGCATACCCCCCGCGCCGCACCCTTTTTCAACTTCGGTGATCCGGTGACGTTCCGCGCCGATGCCGTGCTCAATCCGGGGTGGAAATTCTCCAGTCTGTCCGCCCGGGTTAGTGGCGGGCGGCTCGACTCGCGCGGCGTCAAGATCACGGCCTTGCGGGGCCGGATTGACCTCCACGGCTCGAGCTTCCTGGCGCACGATGCCCGGGTGGAGATGGGGGATAATCTGGCGCGAGGCTCGTATTGGATGGATTTTGGCACGACCGACTACCGGATGCTGCTGGACGGGCGGCTGCGGCCGATGGAGATCAACGGCTGGTTCGCGGGCGAGTGGTGGCGGAACTTCTGGAACA
Source organism: Opitutia bacterium (assembly GCA_037128315.1). Classification (GTDB taxonomy): domain Bacteria; phylum Verrucomicrobiota; class Verrucomicrobiia; order Opitutales; family Opitutaceae; genus Lacunisphaera. Next base: position 5,287 of record JBAXWQ010000007.1, read on the forward strand.
ACCATTTCGCGTTTCCGGGCGCTCCGCCGACCGGGGAGGTTGACTTGCAAGGTCGCTGGCGGGATCCCACGCTGACGACTTTTTTCGGCCGGGCCGCGGCGCAGGATGCGACCGTCTGGCACGGGGAGTTTGAGCAAGCCCGCGCCGTGGTTTTCCTGCGGCCCAATTTCACCCACGGGCTGGCGTTTGCCGCCACCCGGGCCGGCGGCGGGCAGCAGCTGACCGGCAGCTTCCGGCGTTTCGCCGGGACCAGCACGCAGGAACCAGGGAGGTTTGAATTTAATCTCGACTCGAATGCCGACCCGGCGGCGCTGGCCCGCATGCTGGACGGCCATGCGGATGATATTCTCGCCAACCTCAAGTTCAACCAACCGCCCCGGATCCATGCGGAGGGCCGCATCGGGGCGAGCCCCGAATACACCTTCCATGGCCAGGCGGAAGGCGGGTTGTATTATTTTGGCTTCCCGCTCGACACCGCCCAGGTCGCGGGGACCGTCCAGGGACCGAAGGTGCGGCTAGACCCCATCGAGTTCACCACGGCGGGCGGCCGGGGCCAGGGCCGGGCCACCGTCGATGGGCCGGCCGACGCCCGCCGGCTTGGCTTTGATGTCAGCCTCAAGGGCGCCGATCTCGCCCGCACCATCCGCGCCGTGGAGGCCTATCAGTTCAGCCGCACCAAGCAGAAATCGGCCTCGATGACCGAGAGCAAATTCATGAAGCGCGCCTCGGGCGGCCGGCTGGATCTGGCGCTGGCCGCCGAAGGCCGGCCCGGTGATCTCCCCAGCTTCACCGGGGCGGGCACCGCCTCGCTCACGGGCACGGAGCTGGCCGAGATCCAGCTCTTCGGGGCCCTCTCCCAGCTCCTCAGCGGCCTCTCCTTGAAATTCTCCTCCCTCAAACTGGATACCGCCCGCACCAGCTTTACCATGGCGGCGGGCCGGCTGCATTTCCCGGATTTGAAGATCTCGGGGCCCAGCGCGGTCATTGATGCGCACGGCGATTTCACCTTTGAAAACAGCCTGCTGGATTTCACCGCCAAGTTCAAACCCTTCGAGGAAAGCCGCAACCCCCTCACGGCCGTCGTGGGCCTGGTGATCAATCCCATCACGAGTTTTCTGGACCTGAAGCTGAAAAGTTCCCTGAGCAATCCGAACTGGACGATTTTTGGCGATGCCGCCCCCGCGCCGGAAACACCCCCGCCCAGTCCGCCGCCGCCGGCCGGGCCCCCGCCCGCCGGGGAACCGGAGAAAATACCGCCGGCCAAGGGCTGAGGTCGCGGGGTTCCGGGACCTTGTCGGCCGGGGGCAGCAAGCCAAATGATGCTTGCCGCCAAAACCATTGCCATGCGTCGAACTCCCTCCTAGCAACTGGTCGGCACATCGCTCATGCCGTCCGCTCAAAGAAAAAAATCCCCACGCTGGTTGCCCTCCGGTCGGCTCGTGCCTTTTTTAGGGCTGGCGCTCTATGGGCTGACCGTCCTGGCCGGCTGGGCGACGGACCACCTGCCCTTGGTCCAACCGCGGTCCTATGATGCCGTGCTGCCCGCCAACGCCAGCCTCTGCCTGATCTTCGTCGGCCTGGCTCCCCTCGCCCTCGCCCTCGGCTGGCGCAACAGCGGCCTGATCCTGGCCTTGGGCACCGCTCTGCTGGCCGGGGCCACGCTGCTCCAAGGGCCGCTGGGACTGGACCTCAGCCTCGACAACCTGCTGATCAACCACGAGGCCCTGGTCGCCGGCACCCACATCGGCCGGATGCCGGCCGCCCTGGCGACCGTCTTCCTGCTGACGGGCCTGCTGCTGGTGTGGCTGGGCCTGCGCCCCAATGATGAGCGCCGGCCCATCGTATTTGCATTGCTGGGGTCGCTGTGCGGCGCCTATGGCCTGACCGGTTTGCTCGGCTACCGCGCGGGATTGTACGAGGTCGAGTTCTGGCAGGCCTATGCCCGCCTGGGCCCGCATTCCGCGTTGATGCTGCTCGGGCTGGGCGTCGCCCTCCTTCTGCTGGCCACGGAGGAAGAGGCCGCCGCCGGTGAGGCCGCACCGCGCTGGCTCTGGCTGCCCGTGGTGGTCGGGGGGGCCACCCTGACGCTCACCTTCTGGTTCGCCCTCCGGCAACGGGAGCAGAACTACACCAACAGCACCACCCAGCTCACGAGCAACAACATCGCCGCCCTCTTCAGTGGCGAGTCCGAGGCCCACACCGGCAGCCTTGCGCGCATGGCCCGGCAATGGACCAAGAATCCGGGCCTGACCCAGGAGGAGTGGGAAGCCAACGCGGCGGAATACCTGCGGGATTTCGAAGGTTATCGCTCCATTGCCTGGGTCGATGAAGGGCTGCACGCCCGCTGGATCTGGCCCATCAAGGACAACGAGGACGCCTCCCGCTTCAACCATGCGGGCCATCCCGTCCGCCTCGGGGCGATTACCCGGGCCCGCGAGTCACTGGGCACGGCGATCGCCGCCCCGCTCGAATCGCCCCTGCAACCCCCGTCCTTTGCGGTCTATTCGACCGTGCTGCGCGACGGCAAACCCGCCGGCTTCATCGTCGGGGAGTTCTACTACGACAAGTTCTTCGATACGATTGACCGCCGCCTCAACCTCTCGCGCCGCTATCAGTTCACCGTCACCGTCGCCCAGCCCCTCCCCCCCGCCGGGTCGCCCAGTGAGCTGAAGGTCTACGAGACCATGACCCCGGAAGAGCTGATCGATGAAAAACTGCGCCAAACAATCACCTACTCCCTGAACGGCCAGCGGATCACGATTTCGCTCGCCCCCCGCCCGGTCTATCTCAATTCGAATCGCCAATACCTGCCGGAGCTGGCGCTGTTTTCCGGCCTGGGCTTGAGCGTACTGTTCGGCCTGGTGATCAACCTCGCGCAGACCGCCCGCCGCCGGCAGCAGGCGGCCGAACTCACCAGCGCGCAGCTGCGCGAGGAAAACGAGGAGCGGCGGCGGGTCGAGGCCCGCCTCCAGGCCACCGATGAGCGGCTCAACCTCGCCCTCGATTCCACCCAGCTCGGCGTCTACGAGTGGGACGTCGAGTCGGATCAGGTGTACTGCACCCCGAGCGTCTGGAAAATCATCGGCTACGATCCCGCCGCCATGCCCGCGACGTGCGCCGGCTGGCTCGACCTGCTGCACATGGATGACCAGCCCTTCGTCCGCCAGGCCATCGAAGCCCACTTCCGCGGCGAACCCCCCCTTATCGAGATCGAGCACTGCGTGCTCCACCAGAACGGCGAATGGATCTGGATCGCCCTGCGGGCGAAATGCACCGCCTTCAGCGCCGCCAAGAAGCCGCTGCGGGTGCTCGGCACCATCCAAAACATCAACGCGCGCAAACGGGCCGACGATGCCCTGCGGACCAGCCAGGCGGAGAGCCGCAAGCTTTCCCTCGTCGCCAGCAAGACGGAAAACGCGGTCATCATCACCGACAGCCAGGGCAGCATCGAATGGGTCAACTCAAGCTATTCCCGCCTCACGGGGCGCCGGCTCCTCGAGGTCGCGCGCCAGCCGCTCGGCGGCTTCCTCGACAATCCGGAAAACGATGACGCGGCCGTCGATCGCATCCGCCTCGCGTTGCGGGAGGGCGAGCCCGTCACCACGCAAGTGGTGCAGCTCGCCGCCGATGGGCGGCGGATCCACGTGCACCTCGACCTGCAACCGGTCATCAACGAGGAACGGGCGGTGGAGAACTTTATCGTGATGGAGACCGACATGACCGCGCGCGTCGAACTCGAGCAGTCCCTCCGCCGCGCCAAGGCCGACGCCGATGCCGCCTCGCACGCCAAATCCGACTTCCTCGCGACCATGTCGCACGAGATCCGCACGCCGATGAACGGGGTCATCGGCATGACCAGCCTGTTGCTCGATACGGAGCTCACGGCCGAGCAGCGCGACTACGTCAGCACCATCCGCACCAGCGGCGACGCCCTCCTGTCCATCATCAACGAGATCCTCGATTTCTCCAAGATCGAGTCGGGCAAGATGGAGCTCGAGCAGCAGCCCTTCGAGCTCACGCAATGCATCGAGGAGTCCGTCGACATCTTCGCCCTGCAGGCGGCGGGCAAGAACATCGAGCTGGCCTACCACATCCATCCCACCGTGCCGCGCTGCGTGCTGGGTGATATCACGCGCCTCCGCCAGGTGCTCGTCAATCTGCTGAGCAACGCCGTCAAATTCACCGCCGGTGGCTTCATCACGCTGGAGGTGGACGTGGCCGCCAACCCGACGCCCGGCGCGCCCGCCGACCAGGTCCTGCTGGATTTCTTTGTCGCCGACACCGGCATCGGCATTCCCGCGGATCGGCTCGACCAGCTGTTCAAGCCCTTCACGCAGGTCGACTCCTCGATGACGCGGAAATACGGCGGCACCGGCCTCGGTCTGGCGATCTGCGACCGGCTGTGCCAGCTCATGGGCGGGGGCATCGACGTGCAGAGCACGACGGGCCAGGGCTCGCGCTTTCATTTCCGGATCAAAACCAGCGTCTACGAGCTGACCGATGCCGGCGCCCCGCCGCTGTTCGCGCCCATTCCGCACGGCAGTGTCCTCGCGGTGGATGATCATCCCTTCAACCGCACGATTTTGCGGGACTCGCTGCTGCTGTGGCACCTGACACCGCTCCTCGCGGCGTCGGCGCCGGAGGCCCTCGTCTTGGCCGGCATGAAGCGGATGTCCGCCGCCGTCATCGACCAGAATCTTGCGGGTGTTCCCGCGACCGACCTGGTGGCCCAACTCCGCGCCTCGCACCCGACATTGCCGATTATCCTGCTGATGCCCGCGGCGGAAGGCGCCCGCCACGACACCAGCAGCGATCCCCTGCTCTACCGCCTGCCCAAGCCGATCAAACCCTTCCATCTCCACGAGGTCCTCCGCCGCGTCATCGTCCGCGCCGAACCGAGTGATTCCAATCCGCCGCTGCCCGTTGAAGCGGTCGTCCCACTCGCCGCCACCATCCCGCTCGATATTCTCCTGGTGGAGGACAATCTGGTGAACCAGAAGGTGGCGCTCCGTTACCTGCAGCGTTTCGGCTACCGCGCCGATACCGCCGTCAATGGCCGGGAGGCGGTGCAGGCGGTGCAGGCCCGGCCCTACCGGCTGGTTTTCATGGATGTCCAGATGCCCGAGTTGGACGGCTATCTCGCCACCCAGGAAATCCGCGCGCAGCTGCCCAAGGCGCAGCAGCCCATCATCATTGCCCTCACGGCGAACGCGATGCTGGGCGACCGCGAGCGGTGCCTGGCCGCCGGCATGGACGACTATATTACCAAGCCGGTGCGGAGTGATGAAATCGAGGCGGTCATTCTGCGCTACTTCGGCCCGAAGCCGGACGGCGCCGTGTGAGGCGCGCGGCGGAGAAGAATCGGGTTGGTGCGTGGAGGGCCTTGGCCGGCGGCGCGCATGCTATCCACGGTATTTTTGCCTTTCGTCGGCCTGATATTTTCACAGGGTAGCGCCATGTTTGATCCCCGTCGTTGGTTGTTCGCGGCGCTTACGGGCGCTTGTCTCGTTACCGCCCAGGCCAAGATCACCGCACTGGTCGGCGGCCGTCTGATCGACGGCTGGGGTGGCGCCCCGGTCAACAACAGCGTGGTCCTGATCGAGGGCGAGCGCATCCAGGCCGTCGGCACCGCTGAAACCCTGCCCGTGCCCGCCGGCGCCGAGATCGTCGATTGCCGCGGCTTGTCCGTGCTGCCGGGCCTCTGGGACTGTCATGTTCATACCATGCTCCTCGGGCACTCAGACTATGACCACTGGGACAAGACCTACCCGACGCGTCTTGAAAGGGAAATCATGCCCGCCGCCGCGCACCAGCTGCTCAACGCCGGCGTCACCAGCGCCGTCGACCTCGGGGCGCCCCTGGCCGCCAGCATCAATGTCCGCAACCGGATCGCCCAGGGCGAGATTCCCGGCCCCAACCTGTACGTCTCGGGCCCCTTCATCCAGCACGCCCCCTACCCGGGCACGGAAGCCTTCCGCTGGGGCGTCACCGGCGCGGCCGACGCCCGCGCCAAGGTCAAGCAGCTGGCCGAGGCCGGCGTCAACGTCATCAAGCTCATCGACCAGGACCAGATGACCGGCGAGGAGATCGAGGCGGTCGTGAGCGAGGCGCATGCCCACAAGCTGCCGGTCATCGCCCATGCCCACCGGCCCGACGAGATCCGCCTCGGCTTGAAATATGGGGTCGACCGTTTCGAGCACACCGGTCTGGCCACCGCCCCCGAATATCCCGCCGATATCATTGCCGCCCTGCAGGAGCGCACCGCCAAGATGGCCCTCGGGCCGCTGTTCTGGTGCCCGACCATCGAGGGCTTCTTCAACTACGAGTACAACGTCAGCAATCCGATGCACATCGAGGAGCCGGGCTGGCAGCTCGATGTGCCCGCCGACATCGCCGCCGACATCAAGGCCTCCCTCAAGCATCCCGGCTGGCTCGCCTATTACCAGATCACCCCGCTGCGCGCGAAGACCTCGATCGCCAAATTCGCGCAACTGCAGAAGACCGGCCTGGTCCTGCTGATCGGCACCGACTCGGGCATCCCGATGAAATTCCACAACCAGTCCACCTGGCGCGAGCTCGACATCTGGGTCAACAAGCTCGGGGTCGATGCCATGACCGCGATCCGCGCTGCGACCTACTGGCCCGCCGTGGCGATGAAGGTCGACAACAATTACGGCACCGTTTCCGCGGGCAAATACGCCGACATCATCGCCGTGAAGGGCGACGTGCTGCGCTACATCGACCTGCTGCAACGCGTGGATGTTGTCATCAAGCACGGGCAGCGGTACAAATGACGGAGGGCCGCCTCAATCAGCGATGACCGGAACCAAGGTGGAGGGCCCGCGTCCCGGCGGGCCGTTGGCGATTTAAACGCAGGAGTTACGCCCTCGGCTCGCCGGGACGCGAGCCCTCCATTTTTTTGTTGGGGCCGTTGCCAGCGCGGCCCCTCACATCAATCGCTGCAATTCCGCGATCTTCCCGTGGTGGGCCGGATCGCCGGCGAGGTTGTTCATTTCCAGCGGATCGCTCTCCAGGTTGAAATAGAGCCAGGGCGCGCCCGCCGCGTTGAGCACCAGTTTGTGCTGCGCCGAGCGGAATCCGCGCCACGCGTGGGGGCACTGCAGCGGGATGGGCGGGGCCGCCGGCATGGAAATTTCCGCGCTGTCCCGCTTGCATTGCCACGTCCGCCCTTCCGCCCAGGCCACCGCCATGTGGGGCAGGTCCACCAGGCTCACCGGACTGGGATCGAGGCCTTCCTCCATGCTTGGGCTGGGGCCCGCGGCGCGCTGGGGCAGAATCAAGCAAGGCACCCGCACGGACTCCTCATAAGGCCAGGCCTTGCGAAACTGGCCGTGGCTGCCGTGCATGTCGCCATGGACCGAGGTGAAAACGACGGTGGTGTCGTTTAAATCAACGGCGGCGAGCAGCTGCCCGATCGCCCGGTCCGTGGCCTCGATGTGGGCGTAGTACCCCGCCAGCTCCGCGCGGGCCTGCGATTCGATCAGGCCACCCGTAGGAACATTGGCCCGCAGTTTCAGCCGGCCGGGCTGCACCTCGGCCACATGCGGGGCCGGCGCATGATAGGGCGGATGCGGTGCCTCCAGACTTACCATGCAAAAGAAAGGTCGCTGTAGGTCGGGGTTTATCCCCGACACGTCGGGCGTAAAGCCCGACCTACACCACTCCGCTGCGCGCTGTACCAGCACGTCCGCCTGATACCCCTTGAAATGCTGCGGCGCCGGCAGCCGTGTGCCGTGCAACCAGGGATCGTTCAGCAAAAAACCGCTTTCAAAGCCTTCCCAGAATTCGAAGCCACCGCGGCGTTCCGGCGGCACGATCATCCGGGCGTGCACCTCACCGACCAGCGGCGCCGTGCGGTCGCGCTCGGCCAGATGCCATTTGCCAAAAAACGCCGTCGTGTAGCCCCGATCGTGCAACGCATGGGCCACGGTCCGGGCGCTCACCGGCAGCGGATCCCAGTAATCGCTCACCCCGTTTTCCGGACAAAGCTTGCCGGTCAGCAACGCGGCCCGGGCCTGCGGCCCCAGCGGATGCGGCGTAACCGCCTGGGTAAAGTTGATCGCCTCGCTGGCCAGCCCGTCGAGCCAGGGAGTCCGCGCATTGGGGTCGCCCGCATAGCCCATCGCCTGCGCCCGCCACTGGGTCGTCACAATCCAAAGAATGTTCGGCGGAGAGGCCATGCGGAGTTGGCCACAAAAAGGCACAAGATATCACAAAAAGCGAACCCCGGCTGGGTTGGGGTGTGGCAGCGGCAGAGGAGACGAAGGCGTGGGCCGTTGCTCGCAGGACCCGCTGAACATAACTGAACTTTCAAGATATTCTGCCGCCACGAATGCTCCACCCCGAGCACCTGGTCTGATTTTGTGATTTCTTGTGCCTTTTGGTGGCTACCCTGCCTGGGATGACGCCCACAATCCGGGTTGAAGTTCCCGCTTCCCGCGACCAAACATGCGGCATGCGACTGCGAGTCATCTCCACCGGCGGCACCATCGACAAGGTCTACTTTGACGCGGCCAGCACCTACGAAATCGGCGAGCCCCAGGTCGGCCCCGTCTTTCGCGAATCCAACGTGACCTTCGAGTTCGTGGTCGAGTCGGTCCTGCAGAAGGACAGCCTGGCCATGACCGACGAGGACCGGGCGCTCATCCGCGCCCGCGTCGAGGCCTCGCCCGAGAATCTCATCCTCATCACCCATGGCACCGACACCATGACGGCCACGGCGGCCAAGCTCGAGGGGCTGAAGGACAAGGTCATCGTCTTCACCGGTTCGATGCAGCCGGCACGCTTCCGCAACAGCGACGCCGTCTTCAACCTCGGCTGCGCCATCGGCGCCCTCCAAGTGCTGCCCCCCGGCGTTTACATCGCCATGAACGGCCAGGTCGCCGCCGCCCACACCGTTAAAAAAAATCGGGCCCAAAGCCGCTTTGAGCCCAAGGCGTAAGCCCCGCCCAGTTCGGCGACCGGGCGAAACGTTGACGGAATATGACGGACCGCCGCCTCCAGCCGGCGCCTAGGGGGAGAGACGCTCCAGCTGCATGGCGCGGGAGAAATCCTCGCCGACCGTCCAAGCCAGCTTCTTGACCGGGCCCGAAAAATCGAACTCGCACTGCACATCCGTTGTCAGGGCGTAGAACCTGGTCGGCGAGGCGGCATGAAGCACGACGGTTGCATCGGGCGTGGCGAGGGATAACAGGCCGTCCGGCAGCCGGCTGATCTTCAGGCTGCTTTTGTTCTTTTGCCCGTAATCACCCACATACGACTGAAGCAGCGCCTCGGGCAGCATGTATTCCGGATGCCGGTGATGGCCCAGTTCGCGCACCCAGATATTGCGGAATCGCACGGGATTGCCGTGATCCTGAAAGGCGATGGGCAGTCGCTCGGGATGCGCCGTGTAGGGCGGCCGGCCGATCCATGGGTCGGGACCGGTGAACTCGACATGGTTTTGCACCAGCACGCCGTTGTGCAGTAGGGTGAGATAGGCCTTGGACAGGAGCTTGCCGTCGGCGTCGAAGCGCGGCGCCGTCCAGATCAAATCATAGGTCTGCCACTTGCCCGGCGGGCGCATGGCATTCACGAGTGGCGGATATTGGCCGTAGATTGAACCGGCCGAGCCGTCGGCGTACGTCTTGTTCTCATACGAATCGAGCACCTGGATCTCGTAACGGTTGAAGCCGAAAAACACCCCGCTGTTGCCGCGGCCCTGGCTCTCCCCCTGCGGCGGCGTGGGCGAGGCCCATTCGACGTGCAGCTGGCAGTCGCCGAATGATTGCAGGGTCCGCACATAGCCGCTGCCCGGCACGCATTCCAGGGCGCCGTCCTTCACCACCCACTTGGTGGGGCTGCCATCCAGCGCGACCCATTGGGCATTGCCTTTACCATCGAACAATACCGTGGCGTCGGAGGGAGGCGTCCCCGCCTGCTCCTGCGAACTGAAGGCACCAGGATTCACCACGGGCGGCAGCGGACGCTCGCGGTCATGACCCAGCCAATGGGGATCGGGGGCCCCCTGGCTGACAAGCGTGGAGAAAAGCAACGCACTTAAGCTGCGAATCAGGGGTAGTTTCATATAAGAGATAGCTGGAGCTTTGTCCGGCCGGGACCGGGAGTCCAATCGATTTCTCCCACGAGACCCGGCCTGCGCCGGGGTTTTTGCCGTGATTAGTGGGGCAATTCATGATTGATCGAGCCCCATGACGATCAAGGACCCTGTCTCGGTGGACCTCCCCACTCCCTCCGGTCCCATGCGGACCTATGTCTTCCGGCCCACCGCTCCGGGTCGCTACCCCGGTCTCCTGCTTTACTCGGAAATTTTCCAGGTCACCGGTCCCATCCGCCGCACGGCAGCGCTGCTCGCCGGGCATGGTTTTGTCGTCGCCGTGCCGGAGATTTATCATGAATTCGAACCAGCCGGCACGGTCCTGGCCTACGATCAGGCTGGCGCCGATCGCGGCAACGCGCTCAAGACCACCAAGGAGCTGGCCCACTATGACGCCGATGCGCGGGCCGTGCTCGCCTATCTGCAAACCCACGAGGCCTGCACCGGACGGCTCGGGGCCCTGGGCATCTGCATCGGCGGCCATTTGGCCTTCCGGGCCGCCATGAATCCAGCCGTGCTCGCCACCACCTGCTTTTACGCCACCGACATGCACAAGCGCGGCCTGGGCCGGGGCATGAATGACGACTCATTGGAGCGCCTGGGCGAAATCAAGGGGGAATTGCTCATGCTGTGGGGGCGACAGGACCCGCATGTGCCGCTGGAAGGCCGCCAGAAAATCCACGCCGCCCTCCACACGGCGGGCACCCACTTCACCTGGCATGAGTTCAACGGCGCCCATGCCTTCATGCGGGATGAAGGGGCCCGCTACGATCCCGAGCTCGCCCTGCAATGCTACGCCCTCGCCCTGGCCCTTTTCCGCCGGAAACTCGGGGCCGGCGACCTGCCGGCCGCCGCCGCCGGACCGACGGAGACGAAGCATTGATCCAGTGGCACGGCGAGGGTGCCACAGCCCTCGGGCCATGTCATGGGACTGATCGTCGAGCCTAAATTCCCGGTGAAAACGGTCCGGGGCCTGCGACTTTCCGCACAATATTCTGGCCACGCCGGCCTAACCCTAAGAAGTAATATCGCATGAATCTTGATACTGCCCGCACCGCCATCATTTCCGCGCTTGGGCGCATGAACGCCACCTTCAACAAGCCGCTCTTTGACGAGTGGGTGCTCGTCAAGCTGGCCGCCGAGCAAGGGGCGGTCCTCGCGTACAACGGGCCCCGTGCGGAATCCTACCAGCGCAAATTCAAGGACGATCTGGCGACGCTGCGCGCCGAACTCGACCAGCAGCATCTGGCCATCGGTGATTTCGCCTTCGTGCATGATGCCCACGGCACCCGCTTCGACGCGTGCATCCGGCTCGGCTCCGCAAGCTACCTTTTCTGCAACCACACCGAAAAATCCATGACCGACATCCGGCAGGATCCCCTTTGGCGCGAGGCACAGAAGCCTTTCGTCGAGCTAAGTCATCTCTTTCACTCCGACCCTCTGGAGTGAGGGTTGGTTGTAGGAGCGGCTTTACGCCGCGATGCTGGGCGCACGGGAACGGAACTGCAGCCGAATCGGGGCATAAAGCCCCGCCGACCGTTCGGAAACCTACCCCAGCAGCCCCTGCCAGACGAACCACCCGTAGGCCACGGTCAGCACGCCGCCGGCCCAGCGCGGCAGGCCGCCGGTCAGCAGCAGCAGCAGGCCGTGCAGCGCCACCGCGCCGAATAGCATGAACAGGCCGGTCTCGAAAAATGGCGTCACAGGCAGGGGCTTGAACAGGGCGAACAGCCCGAGACAAAGGGGAATGCAGATATGCCCATCGCCGACCTGGGAGGTGTAGACCACGTCGGCGCGGCGTTTCCAGCCCCAGTACAAGGCGAGCACGCCATTGGGCAGCACCATCAGCCAGCCGGTCAGCCAGCCCAGGTTGGTCCCGCTGATAAAGCCCCCTTTCTGCGCGCTGAGCCAGGCGACCAGCCAGTCGATGGCTTCATACATCACGTAGGCGCAAGCCAGCACCAGCACCGCATCGACATAGAACATGACGCCGAGGGACACCCGCTGGCGGATGTTGTGCTTGAGCACATCAAACACCTGGAAGCACTGCCAGAACAGGAAAAGGCCGATGAGCAAGAGGCCGTCGTTGCGGTCAAGTTTCCCATCCTGACCCAGCGCCCAGACCGCACCGGTGAAGAAGAGCACGGCCACCAGCGTCAGCAGCAGGGAAAGCCGGTTGAGCTGGCCTTCCTGCCCACCCCCCTTGCCCGCCGGTTTGACGGCCTTCTTGGTTTTCCCGCCCCCCGCGCTCGATTTGCCCGGCATCACCTGCAAGCCCCAGCACAACGCGGGCACGCCAAGCAGCAAGGTGAGGTTAGTGACATTGTTGACGAGACAGTTGGTCATCACCTCCTTGGCGGCACCCTTGTGGGTCACCATGATGCCCACGAAAATCAAGTTACCCAGGCCGGAACAGTAGGGCATGATCAGTGTGCCCAGCGCCGTGCCCTCGAGCCCGTGGTCGAGCATCGCCTCCAGCCGCCACACCATCAGCAACGACACTGCGAGGAACACCCCGAGGTAGGTCCAGGGGTCCGTCAGGCCGAGTGAATCAATGAGGTCGGGAAGCACGCGCTCAAGTCAGGCAATTGCTTGTGTGTCTGTAAATGGCGGAACACAGGCGGTGGCCGGCGCCCGGCTAAAGCCGCACTTGGGGCCGGCCGATCCCGAAGATGCCATAGGCCGCCAGCCCCATCTTATCCGCCAGCTCCCGCGGGACGGCGATCTCCAGCTCCTCGGCGGGCACAAAGAGCAAGGGGACATAGCGCTCGCGCTGGTAGAACTCGTTGACCGCCTCCCACCGCGCCTTCTGCAGAATCATCAAGGGTCGGGTACGATGAATGTAGTCCCAACGCTGCCGATTATCGGCGGGGTCAGCCAGGCCCCGCCACGTGACATAATAAGGTGTCGGATTGGCCTGATTCCGCAGGAAACAAAGATACAACGCATCATTACCGATCAGGGCGCCGGGCAGCCCAGGCTGATACCGCTCGATGAGCGCCAAAACCCCTGCAATCTGCTCCAGGCTGCGGGCCTGCTCCGGAGAAACGCGCATCCCCCGCAGTACCGCCGGCCCGGCGAGGGTGACGAGGGGTCGGTTCAAGGCCAGGGGGATGGATTGCGCCTTGATCCAGACCGCCGGCAGCAACACGGCGGCAAACAGCACCGCAACGACCGGGGAGGATTGGCCAGACCAGCGCCAGACGGCGAAAATGAAAAGACCGCAGACCGGCGCCAAGGCGTAGAAAAAATGCCAGGCGTCCGCGACGGGATAATATTGCACCAACGAACCCAGGCCCAGCACGGCCAGCGCCGCGCTCAAATAGTATTCGAGCGGTAGGGAGGCTCCGCGCCGCCGTGCGGCCGTGACGAAACTGCCCAGGGCCAGCCCCAGCACAACCAAAGGAATCAATATACTCCAGCCGCCCAGGCGAATCGCGATCACTTGCAAGAGCCGCTCGTGTTGCCAAAGCAACAGGACCTCGAGGCCGATATAATAGACCCATATCCAGGAGGCCGGCCCATTGGGCCAGAATCGTCGCCACCAGCCCGGGAGCGCGAGCGCCAAGCCCAGACCGGCCAAAGCCGCGGCCGCAAAAGGATGGGCGACCAGGGGCAAGGTGTCGCCCCAGATGATGCCCTGACTCCAGCGGGCGGGCCAGGCGATGTTCTGGTACCACCACGCCGACAGCGCGCCGTTCAGGGCGTACCCGCCGAACAGCACCGCATGGAATGCAAAATATCCCACCAGGATCCGGCCCAGGATGGCGGACTTGCTCGACTGCGCCGGCGTCCAGCCGGTCCAGTGCAAGGCCGGCCAGATCGTGATCAACGCGGCCGTCATCATGATTCCCACCGGCTGTCGGCACCAAAACACCGCGGCGCACGCCAGGCCCAGGACGAGGCCCCAACGATTGGGCTGCTCGCCCCGGATCACCCGGAACAGGGCGTAGAGCCCGATCGCCTGAAACATCATGGCGTAGGCGGAGGACCAGGGTTGCACGAGCCAATGCTCGTGGTTCCACGGATCCGTCTCGTAGGCCGGATTGAGCAAGATGAACAGGACGCAGGCCACCACGGTGAGCGAACGGGGCAGCAGGAACCGCCACGAGGCATACAGGCAGGTCAAGGTCACCGCGTAGATCCCCAGGGTCGAGTAGCGCAGGGTCAGCAGGCTGCGCTGGAAGGCCAGCGTCAGCGCCTGCAGGTAGCAGGTGACGGCGCCGTATTGGGTGAAGGAATCCCGGAAGAGAAACTGTCCCGAGAGCACGTCCAGCGCCGGCTTGAGCATGGCGCCATCATGGTGCGGGTCCACGCCGATACTGACGAGGGGCAGCAGCAGTGCGGACATCACGCCCACCAGCAAAACCACGAGCAGGGCATCGCGCCGATCCATGGTCAGCCTCGCGGGTGGATTCGGAAGGGAAGCGGGGCCGGCATCAGGGCATAGAGGCCGGCCCAAAATCCAATGGGAAGGAAAAACGGACCGGTCAGGCCATCACTGCAGCTTGAAGGGCAGCCGCTGCCAGCGGGTGTAGGCCTCGGAAAGAATCACGCTGGTCTTGGGCTCGGGCACGTCACCGGTCTTCAGCGTGTAGGCGGGGGTAAAATTCCCGAGCACCGCGCAGTAATCGCTGTTGACCATGATGCCGATGATGTCGCCGCTCTTGCTGAACACGAGGTCGCCCCGCTTGGGTGAGATCTCGCCGAACAGCTGCGTGACGACCCGGTTGTCGAGCTTCACGTAGCTGGCGTTTGACGCATCGATGCGAAACGGGGTCTCCCCGTAGCGGCCATCATCGGCCCGCACGAGGACGGCCTCGGGAAACTTGAACGGTTCCTTGGCCAGCTGGTAGATCTTGGCCCCGAGCAGGGCGGCCAGGGACGGATCGATTGGCGCCAGCAGCACGCGCGGATCGAGCTGGAGGAACTGCAACTCGGTTACCGGCGCGTTGAAGGCGCCCCGCGTCAAGCGGCCGGAAACCTGGTCATAATCGATCGGGATCTCGCCGAGCACGAAGGGGGTGTCGTTGAGGTGCATCAGCGCATAGACGCGGTTGCCATCGCTCACGAGCACGGTCTGCGTGCTGTGCTCCTTGGCCGCCATGCCAAACAACCCCGGGCGGCGGGCCGAAAACTTCGTCTGCACGCGGTTGGCGAGGAAGTCCGTGAAGATGATGTTGGGATTGATGGGCCGGTTGTCGCGGATCTCCCGGCTGAGTTCGCCGGACTTCTGCGCCAGCTGGCCGACGCCCTGCGTCAGCTGGGTGGTCTGCTCCTGCACCTTGACGCGCTCCGAGCGCTCGACCTCGATCTGCTGCTTGGCCTCGGTGAGGTTTTGGGCGATGAGCTGCTTTTCCTGCTCGGCCACCCGGACCGCGACATTGAGATTCTCAATGCGCTGCCGGGCCTCGGCGTTCTGGCGCTCCATCCGGGCGAGCTCGGCCTTCTGGCGCTCGGCCTCGGCGCGGCGCTCCTCCAGTTCGCGCTGCAACTTGGCCAGCTGCTCCTTGGACATGGAGGCCTCCTGCGCGGTGGCCACATAGCGTTTCTCCAGCTCGCGGGCCCCGGACTGGGTCTCGGCCAGCGAACTCTCGAGCTGGCCCTTCTGCTGCTGCAGGGCGGTGAAGTTTTTTTCGCGCTCGGCCAGCGAGCCTTGGGCGGAGGTCAGGCGCGCGGCCAGGTTGTCCCGGGACGCCTTCTCATCCTCAAGCGAGAGGCGCATGAGCTCGACCATGTCGGCGTTGACCGCGGGGGCGTTCACCGCCGAGCGGGGTGCGGCGGTCTCGAGCTGGGTGTGCGAAGGCTCCGCCTTCTCCCAGCGGGTGAGCGCCAGGAGATTGAGCAACATGAAGTCGCACATGATCAGGAGCAGCGTCTTGTTCATGAGGCGAGCTCCTTAGGCTGACACCGCGCCGGGCAGGGATTCGACGATGAGCTTGCGCTTGTAGGGCCGGACGTGGCGGATCTTGACCAGGGCCACGCAGACAATGCCGAAGAGATTGGAGGAATAGGCCGCCAGCAGGTTGGCATCAATGATGCCGAGCACCTGCAGCACAAGTGCGGTCGCCGTGCCGGCAATGCCGAGGTAAAGGCCGCCGTCGAAGAGATTCTCCTCATTCTCCACCAGGCGGAGCTTGGCGGCCGCGGCCATTTTCTGGCGGTCGATCTCGGATATCTTCAGGAGGCAGATGACATACATGCCCACCTGCAGGCAGGCGAACAGGGTGATGGAGAGGATGGTCGTGATGTCCATGTGGGTCGGGGGGTTGGAAGCGGAGGCAACCGGCGCCGCGAGGGCGCCGATCACGGGAAGGGTGAGTTTGATCTTATAGTCGGAAACGGGGGCGGCCTTGAGGAGGAAGGGCTCCGAGAAGACCAGAAAGATAAACGTGAGGATGACGGCTATAATGCCGCTGCCCATGCGCGGGAAGGCCCCCCGCAGGGTCGTCTCGATGGAGAAAAACAAGCCGGTATCCAATGCGCGCAGCAGCAGGAAAATCCCGCCCAGAAACGCGGAATATTTGGCGAGCAGGGCGAGTTCCGGGTGCCGCAGGGCAAAGGCGGCGCCGAATTCAAATTCGGGCCCCGCGCCGCGGGTCACGGGCACCTGGCGCTGCACGAGCTGCTCCACCGCCCCTTCCCCGTATCCCAAGGCGAGCTGCAGGTTCTCGGCCCCGGGCCGGCCGTAGGTGATGAGATAACGGGCCACCGTGTCGGCCGATTTTGTCATCAGCGCCGCCGTGTAGATGACCGGAAGGTGCTCAGGGGCGATCCGGGCCAGGTGGGCAAATTGCCCGACGGTCCCGAGATTCCCCGTCGTGCGCAGGAGTTCGGACAGCTGGATCCAGTTCAGCCGCTGGCCGAGGGTCAGGATATCCAGGTAAAAATCCTCCAGTTCACCCATCTGCCCCGTCTTCACGGCAATCTCCGCCAGCGAGCGTACCTCCCGTTGGAGTGAAGCGGACAGGTGCTCGGTCTGCCAGAGGTAGGCGGTGAGCAGGATAACCGCATCCAGCGGCTGGCCGCCAGGCCGGTTCGCCGGCACAAAACGCTGCGGGGTCGCCAGCTCCCCTGTCTTGAGCAGGGTTTGGACGGCCGGCAGGCGCGACACAGCCAAGTAACGGCGGAGATTGTCCCGGGCGGTTTGCAGCACCATGAACTTCAACACGGGCTGCGAATCGGCGGACGAAGCGGCGTTGCGGGTGACGAGCAGCGGCTCCAAGGCGACATCCCAGCCGCCCCAGGGCATCATTTCCCGGTGCTTCGTGGCGAAATCGTCGAAAATCACCCGGAGCGCGCTGGCCCCGTTGTCACCCGTCCGCTGGGCGGCCTCCAAGACCAGGGCCGCCGGACCGGGTTTGTCGAGCTCCAGCAGATCGCGGCCAAAACCCGCGACCGTGCGGGTGTCATGCCCGGCCTCGCGCAAAAGCGCCGTGTTGAGCGATTTCACATTGACCGGCAACAGCCAAGCCAGGGCCAGCAGGCCCAAACCAAGACCCAGCCATAACTGCCAGGGGGCAGAGCGGGCGGGGGTGGGCGATGGCATGGTGAGTGACATAACGGTTCAGCGGGCAGAAACAAATTTATTTGCCGCATGCTTGCGCCAACAAATACTCTGCCCAGCCTCACCCCTGACCCATGTCACTGCCGATTGTTCACTACAATAGTCCGATTCTTCGCAAAAAAGGCGTGAAGATTACGGCATATAACGCCGCGCTGCGAAAACTCGCCGCGGACATGATCGAGACCATGCACGCCGCCGAGGGCATCGGGCTCGCCGCCCAGCAGGTCGGGCAGGCGCTCCAGCTGTGTGTCGTCGACCTGACCCCGGTGGAAGCCAAGTTTCAATGGACCTATGACGGCACGCGCCCTCCGCTGGAATTGTTCATGCCCTTGGTGTTGGTGAACCCCGAGGTGACGGTGGTCCCGCTGCCGGAGACGGTCTATGAAGAGGGCTGCCTGTCGTTTCCGCACATCCGCGGTGACGTGATCCGGCCGGACGAGATCGCCGTCTCCTTCAAGGATACGGCGGGACATGCGCATACCCTGCACTGCAACGGCCTGTTGTCCCGCTGCGTCCAGCATGAAGTCGATCATTTGAACGGCGTACTCTACATTGACCGGATGGAGCCGAACGTCAGGGAGTCGATTGAGCCGGAATTGAAGGTCTTGAAGAAAGAAACGCGCGAGGCGGCGAAGAAGAATGCCTAAAATGCCCCCCACCCCAAAATCCCGCCCCGGCTCCATCGCCACCCGGACCGGCGATGACGGCACCACCAGCCTCCTGTACGGACAGCGGGTGTCCAAGCATCATCCGCAGATCGAGGCCGTGGGCGCACTGGATGAGCTCAATGTGGCGATCGGACTGGCGAAAGCCTGGCGGGCGGCGGGAACCGCGTCCGGGGAATTTGAATCTATCCAGCGCGAACTGGTGGCCCTGATGGGCGAAATCAGCTGTGCCGAATCGGATGTGGCCCGGCATGCCGCATCCAACTTTGCCAAGATTGGCCCGGTCGAGTTGACCCGGATCGACACCGCCCTCGCAATCGTCGAGGCGCGTCAACCCAAGTTCGCCGGCTGGGCCACGCCGGGCGCCAATCCAGCGGCGGCGGCGCTGGACCTCGCCCGCACCGCCGCCCGCCGCGCCGAGCGCCAGCTGGTCGGCCTCGCGGATCACGGCCGGAGGGTGCGACCCGTGCTGCTGCAATATCTCAACCGGGTTTCCGACCTGCTCTGGCTGATGGCCCGGGAAGCGGAAGGCCCGTAGGGCGGCCCGCCGGCGCCCACCCTCGGCGCTTGTCATCGGCCCTCCGGTTTGTCTTAACTCAATCACATGCTTGTCGCGCTTGTTCTCATCATCCTAGCCACGCTCTACCGCGTGCTGCCCACCCTGGATCCCGGGCTCTCGAATTTTTCCCCGGTCATGGCCATCGCCTTCTGCGGCGCGGTCTACTTCCGCCGGCGCGGCCTGTGGCTGGTTCCCTTTGTCGCCCTCGCGTTGTCCGACCTCTACCTCAACCACTATTATGCGCGGGAGTTCGGTTTCAGCTGGCCGCTCAGCGGCTTGGCGGGGCGCACCGTCTGCTTTGCCGCGGCGCTGCTGCTCGGCGCCTGGGTGGCCCGGCGGAAATCGTGGCTCAACCTCCTCAATGGCTCGCTGCTCGGCGCCGTGCTATTCTATCTGGTGACCAATACCCAGTCGTGGGCGGCCGATCCCTATTACGCCAAGACCCTCGCCGGCTGGTGGCAGGCGCTGACGGTCGGCCACCCGGAATATCCACCGACCGTTTATTTCTTCCGCAACACCCTGTTCGGCGACCTGATGTTCACCGGGCTGTTCTCCGGGGTCATGGAGTGGCTGGCGCATCGCAAGGGCGAGCCGAGCCTGCTCGACGAGGAACCCGCCGCGGAGCCCCCAGCCGTGGAAGAGAAAGCGACGGCCGACTAGAAATTCCAGGGGCCGCTTGCCGGCCGCACCCCTATGGTGCCGCGGTCCATCACTCATTTGCATCCGGCGGCAGATGGTATTATGGTATGGGCGTAAAGGAACCCGATGAAACCAGCGTTTACTGCCATAGGTGCCGCCCTGCTCTTGGGCCTAGGGAGCTACGTGATTGGCTATCCCTTATCGGTGCTCGACTACGTGATCATTCTGTTCGCGGCGAGCATCCTGATGTGGACGTACGAACAGTACGACAGCCACCACCATCACAGTTAGCCGAATCGACCGGCTCGAAGTATCGAGGCACGCGGGGAACTTCCCTCTCACCCGGGGGCCGGGAGGGGTGTAGGCTTGCCTTGGCGGTGCGGCAGGGTGATCGAGCCAGACGCGCCTTGCGGTTCCGCCCGAAGTTATCGCGCGAGGCTTTCCGCGTGAATGCCACGTCACCCGTGGCTCACTTCGACTTCATGACCCAGACGCCATCCCATTTTTCTCCAGGCGGGTGGGCCTTGAGGTAAGTGCAGCGCTCGATGTAGCTGGCACTGAGTTTGTCGCCCGGATGCAGGGCCAGGGCCTCGTTGAATGACCGGATCGCCCGGTCAAAGTCCCCTTCGCGGTAATATTTCAACCCGCCGCGAAACTGGCCAACCACCTCGGAAAGGTGGGGAAAGGTCTCCTCCGTGTGGTAATCCAGCACCTCGAATACGCCGACGGGCGTGGTCTTGCCCTTGACGACGACCCGGTCGATCTCCCGGGTGCGGTAGGTTCCCTTGAGTTTGCGCACCGTGAATTCACTGATCAGAATCTGGGCGGAATACTCCTTGCAGGCGCTCTCCAGCCGGGAGGCCAGGTTGACCCCGTCGCCAATGACGGTGTAATCCATGCGTTTCGGGGCGCCGATATTCCCTGACACCACCGTGTCGGTGTTCAGGCCGATGCCCATGAGGATGGGTTTTTGCCCGCGGCCCTGCCGATGCTGGTTGAGTGTCCGCAACTCGACGATCATGGCAATGGCCGCGCGGACCGCGCGATCCGCGTCATCATCATGCGGCACGGGGATGCCGAACTCCGCCATGATGGCATCGCCGATAAACTTGTCGAGCATGCCGCCCTCCTGCGTGATGCAGTGCACCATCAGGGTGAAATACTCGTTGAGCAGCGACACCGTGCCCTGGGCACCCAATTCTTCGGTCAGGGTGGTGAAAGAGCGGATGTCGGAAAACAACATCGTCGCCTCCACGCTCTGGCCGCCCAGCAACTCGCCGCCGCCGGCCAGCAGGCGGTCAGCCAGGCCGGGGTCCATGTAGCGCGCCATGGTGGACTTCATGCGCTTTTCGTTGCTGATGTTTTCAATCATCAGGAGGGAGCCCAC
>JBAXWQ010000070.1:0-13877 GCA_037128315.1 Opitutia bacterium
TGTTGGTGATCGAGACCGCGGAGGGCGTGCCGGTGAGGCGGGGCGTGCCGTCGGTGTTGGGCGCACCGGTCGTCGACCAGAAGCGCGTGCCGAACGGATTGTAGGGATTGGTCGAGGGCACGATGATGAAGCCGTCCGTGCTCTGGGTGATGCCGTCGGGCTCGCGAATGGTCAGGGAATTTCCCCGGTAATAGCTCATTTCCCCGAAGAGCGTCAGCCGGCTGCTGAGATCATACTCGGCGCTGGCATAGAGATTGGTGCGCTTGGCCTCGGGCTGGATGACACGATACGCGTTGTTGTTCCAGTAGTAGTCATGCGTGACCCCGGCCCGGCTCGGCGTGGCGGTGAGAAACTGCACGCCCCCGGACCCATTCGGGGCGAGGAAGAATATCCCGGAACTGGCGGCCAGGGTTGAAGGCACGCCACTCGGGCGGGCCCCGGCGAAGGTGGTGACGGTGCCATAGGCATCCGTGGCCGTGATGGTGCCGAGCAGGTAATTGCCGTACTCGGTCGTGGCCGAGCGAAGGTTGAAGGTGGTGTTGGTCGAGACGTTCCAGGGCGCCGGCGCGCGATAGCTGTTGTCGGCCTCGGCGGAAAAATCCCGGTCGCGGGCGAACATCGCCTCGCGGCTGTAATAATCGAGGGTGAACATCGCCCGGCCCTTGCCGGCGGCGAAGTCCAGCCCGTGGGTCAGGGTCGCGCGGTATTCCTGCCCGTCCGAGTGGTTTGTCTGGCCGTAGCGCAGCTGCAGTTCCGTGCCGCGGAAGCTCTGGCGCGTGCGGTAGTTGACGACGCCGGCGACGGCATCCGTGCCATAGATCGAGGAGGCGCCGTCGCGCAGGACATCAATGCGGTCGAGACCGCGGCTCGGCAGCTGGTTGACGTTGGTCGAGAGCGTGGGCACGCCGGCCTCGGACTGGCTGATGGGATGCGGGGGCAGCCGGCGGCCGTTCAACAGCACCAGGGTGTTGCTGGAGGGAATGCCGCGCAGCGAGATCGTGGCGTTGTCGCCGCGCGCCGTGGCCCCGAGGGTCGCGGTCTCGTTGCCCGGGAGGCCGGTCACCTGCGGCAGGGAGGTAAGCAGGTCGGAGGCTTGGGACGCGTCGCGGACCTCCATCGCCTCCAGGTTGATGACGGTGACGGGGAGCGTCTTCTCTTCGTCCAGACGCCGGATGTTCGAGCCCGTGACGGTGAACCGATCCAGGTGAATGACCTTGTCCTCCTCCGGCGGAGCCGGCGGGGCGGGCGGGGTGACGGCTTGCTGGGCGTGGAGGGTCAGGGCGAAAACGGTGGCCGCCAGCAGGGCGGCACCGCGGCTTCGGCGCAGGAGGGAGGCAGGTTGGCTCATGGGTGTTGGGGGTTTAACAAAAAATTATTCCGGAAACAACTGACGGGCGGCAAAGGGTGCCATGGCCTTGTTGACATGTGCAATACCCGGCACGGTCACGAGGCTCCAGTGACACGGGGCCGCCAGGGCCCGGGCGGTCGCCTGGGCGTGGGCAAAGAAATACTGGCCGCGCGCAAAACGGTAAAGGCCCTGGGCATCGGCCCCGGGGGTGTGGCGCAGGGAAACATGCTCGGAATCCGTATCGGATTCGCCGAGCAGCACCACCAAGGGGCGGGCCAAGGCCGTGCGCAACGCCGCCTCGTCCGCCGGTGCGCCCTTCAGTCCGTAGGGAAAATCCGTGCCGAGTTCCGGCAGCATGTACCAGCCGGCATTGGCCGCAACGGCCCGCGTGACTCGCGCCTCCGGCACAAAATACAGAAAGCGGTGCACGAACTGTGCGCCGGCCGAGTGGCCATAGATCAGGTAATCGGCCCGCCGGCTGCCCAGCTCGGTGCGCACGCGATCGAAGATGGGCTCGATCATGCTGAAAGACCACTCTGACTGCGGCCGCAGCCGGCCCGCCGCATCAAAAAGATTGCCGGAATTGTAGGCCTCCTCCCCGGGGAACTCCGCCTTGGAAAACTCCGGGACGACGAGCAGGAATTTGTACTGGTCGGCCTGTTCGATCCAGTCGTTCAGATAATCCTCAGCGTTGCGCCCGACGCCATGCAGGACAAACAGCACCGGGGCGTCCGCCAGGGCGGCGGCCGGGCGATAATGCCAGACCTTCAGCTGGTGTCCCCCTTGGGTAAAAAGGAAACTGCCGCGATCCCCCAGCGCCGCGCCACGCAGCGACCCACTCAAACAGATCAAGCCAAGCGCGACCCAGAGGTGGCGGAATAACTTCATGCGAGACAGACGGTGGGGTTCAAGAATTGCAGGGACCTGCCGTAGGAGGAGTCGAACGGATCCAAGGCAAGGGGGTAACTAGTATCACTCTACTGTGATCGAATCTTCCCGCCTAGGTGGGGGCCTAGCCACTGGCATGGCGTACTTCTACGTAATGCAGCCCGGTCTTGCAGTGTGCCGGGACATCCCTCTGCTGAGCATTGTCATGTCCACCCCGCCCCTCGCCGCTGCCCTGAGGTTCGTCCTTGTCGATGACACAGCGACGTTTCGCGGGCTGCTGAAGGATGCACTGCAGCGTCGCTTCCAGCCGGGCACCCTGCTCGATTTCGGCGACGGACGCGACGCCTTGGCCGCCTGCCTGGCTGCACCGCCCGATCTGCTGATTGCGGACCTCTACCTGCGGGACATGGACGGACGCGACATTGTGCGGGCGCTGCGCCAGCGGGGCCTCACCACCAAGGTGGTCATCCTGACCGCCCATCCGGAGGCCCAGTTGCCCGCGGAACTGGTGTCGCTCGGTGTCGCCGGCTTTGTGGACAAGAATTCCCCGCTCGAGCAGATCGACCGGGCGGTGCAGTGCGTGCTCGAAGGCGGGATGTTTTTTTCCGCCACGGTGCCGCCGCCGGTGCCCTCCTCCCTGGCCAGCGAACCGGCCCTGCCGCGCGCCGGCGCCGACGTCCTGTCCGAGCGGGAGCAGGAAGTGGTGCGCCTGGTGGCACGGGGGCTCGTCTCGAAGGAAGTCGCCGACCAGCTCGGGCTCAGCCCGCGCACCGTGGAGAAGCACCGCGCGCGCATCCTCGCCAAGCTCGACCTGCACGACGTGCCGACCCTGGTCCGCTGGTGCCTACGCAACGGGCTGGGGTGAGCCGGCAAAGGAATTTATACCACCGTCCGGTGATAACTGGAAATGGGTAGGGGCCGTTGCCCTCAAAGGTCTTCGGCCGACGGAAGGCGGTTGGGGGCAACCGCCCCCACCAAAACGCCCCGGGCAACCTCCGGTCGGAATGCAGATTTCACCCCGCGCTGGGCGGCGCCGCGGCCGGCAACAACACCCGGAAGACCGCGCCATGGCCGGGCAGTGATTGGACCTCCAGACGCCCGCCCTGCAGCGTGAGCAATTCGCGCGCAATGAACAGGCCGAGACCGGTCGAGTCCTCGTCGGGGCCTGTCGGGCGGGCGGACAACTTTTGAAAAGGGGCGAAGATCTTCGCGAAATCCGCCGGGCCGAGACCCGGGCCGCTGTCCCGCACCTCGGCGTGCACCCAGCCCGCGCCCTCGCCGAGCGCCACCGTCACGGCGCCGCCCGGTGGCGTGAACTTGAGGGCGTTGCCGATCAGGTTGTCGAAGACCTGCCGCAGCCGGTCGCCATCGGCATTGACGGGCGGCAGCGCGGCGGGGGCCGGCTGGAAAACCAGCCGCTGATTTTTAGTCGCAGCCACCGCCATCAGGCTGTCCGTCGCGCTGCGGGCGATCGCCGCCAAATCATGCTCGGTGGCGTTCAATTGGAGATTGCCGTCCTCCATCGCCGCCGCGTCGAGAAAATCCCGCACCAGGCTGCGCATGCGCGCCGTGTCCGCCTGGATGCCGCCGGCCAGGCGGCGGACCGCGGCGGCATCGCCGGGATCCTGGCCAATCAGGCCCGCCGTCGCGTTGAGCGCGGTCAGCGGCACCTTGAGGTCGTGGGACGCGATCTGCAGCAGGCGCGACTTCAGCCTTTCCGCCGCCTCGGCCCGCTCGCGGGCGTGCTCCGTGACAGCGTGCAGGCGCCGCTCGGCCCGCAGGCGATAGCGTTGCAGCATGATGATGGCGCCCAGCAACAGGACGCCTCCGCCCAGGCTGGCCACCAAGGCCCAGGTCTGTGATCGCCGGCGGGCGAGCTCGGCGTGCTGCAACTCCTGGTCGCGCTTGAGCAGGGTGATCTCCAGTTCGCGCTGCTCGGCGCCGTAGCGCGCCCGCAGTTCGCTCATGCGCAGCCGGTCCTGTTCCCCGCGGATCTGCTCGGTGGCGGCGGTGAATTTCCGCTGGTCGTCGAGGGCCGCGGCGTAGTCGCCCCGCGCCTCGGCATTCAGCGCAAACTCCTGGTAAAGGTCGGCGAGCACCTCGGCGCTTTCCAGGGTGCCCGCGATCTGGAGCGCCACCGTCAGGTGCGGGAGCGCCTCCGCGGCCCGGCCGGCCTTCCGCAGCACCATGGCCAGCCGGCGGTGCGTGTTGGCGATGTAGCGCCGGTATTTCAGCGCCTCGAAGGAAATGAGTGCCCGCTGGAGATAATCCAGCGCGGTGGCGGAATCGCCCCGGGCATCCGCAATGATCCCGAGGTTGGTGAGCGACTCGGCAATGGCGCGGCGGTTGCCGAAGCCTTCCCGGATTCTCAGCGCCTCCTCGTGGATGGCGGCCGCCTGCTCGTGATTCCCGACGCTGAGATGATAGTTGCCCAGGCTGTTCAGCAGGCTGGCGCGCATCCGGCCGTCCCCCGCCTGGCCCGCATACTCCAGGCCCAGCTTGAAGTGCTGCAAGGCGTCCTCGTTGCGCCCATAGCGCTGGTAGGTCAGCCCAAGGCCGCCGTGCGTGCGGGCGAGCAGCGAGGCATCGGCCAGCGTCTGGGCAAGCTTCAGTTCCGCGAGGTGATTTTCGAGCGAGTGGGGATAGTCGGTCAGGTTCCAGTAAAGCCGGCCCAGCAGGTAGAGAAAATCCACCTGCAGGCGCGCGTCGCCGAGGGCCTTCGCCCGCGCCAGGCCGTCGCGCGCCCCGGCCAGGCCCGCCGGGTAATCACCCCGGCGCCGCTGGAGATTCACCACCGTCACGAGGGCGTGCAGCGCCTCGGGCTCGGTCCCGGCCTTGGCCAGGGCCTGCTGCGCGGATTCCCAGACTTCCTCCCCGTCCGTCAGCTCCGAATCGGTCGCCGTGGCCAGCACCGGACCCGGATCACGGGCCGGGCGCGGCGCCGGCGCCTGGGCCAGGCCGAGGACCGCCCAGGGGCCAAGGGCCATGATCCAGATCGGGAGGAGGCACCTTGTCCGTTGCACGGTGGCAATCGGCCAGAGAGACGCGGGCATTTCAATCCCCAAAGGCCCGCCGCGACCCGATCAGGCTAATTGGCGTCCTCCACCAGGAAATCGATCGCCTGCTGCACCCGGGTGTTCACCTTCTTGCCGTTGCGCATCCCCGGCTTGAATTTCCATTTCGCCACCCCCTCCAAGGCAGAACGCTCGAAGCCGCGATGCGTGCTGGAGATGACATAGACCATGATGACATCACCCTTCGACGTCACGATGAAGCCCAGTTGCACGCGCGCGGATGTAACATCCTTCTTCAGCTCGAAGGGAAACGTCGGCGGGTTTTGGACAATGGGCTCCGGCCGGCGGTCCAGGTCGCCGATGTTGAAGAGGTCCTTGATCCCGCTGCTGTCCGGCGCCCCGCGTTGGATGTGAAGCGGGATGGAGATGACTCCACTCGTCGCCCCCTCGATCTTGGTCGGCACCGTGAGATCGCGGAGCTGGGTGAAAGCCGCGTCAACCGGCACCAGGACCGGGATGTCCGCCAGCATCGGGACCGCGACACTCGGAGCTTCCATCGGCTCATCGTCATTCAGCTCCTTGGGCTTGTCCTCCTCATCCTCCTTCAAATCCGGCATCATGAGCATGGCCAGCGGGGCATCGTCCACCACGACTCGTTTCGGCGGCGGGGATTTGTACGAAAATCCGACAATCAGCCCGGCATGCAGCGCCGCCGAAAACAGCATCGCCAGCCACGGGATGCGCGGTGGCGGGGGTATCCCATAATAGTGCAAATGGGAGACAAAGGGGGCTGCAGGGCGGCCAGCGGTCGGGGCCGACGCATAGGATAACGTCGTCAGGGGACGGGCTTTCGCAGTCGTCTGACTACCCGGGGCAGGAAGGGTAACCGTTAGCATGTCATAATGATAGTCCTCGCCGATTTCGGTACTCTGCATCCCTTGGCATTAGCCAAGCATGGATTGCAGGGGGTTTTACTCATTTCCTGCTTTCAATCCGGGCCTTCCACCTGTCATGCCTCGTGCCATGTCCCTTCCGTTGCTCACCGGTGCCCAGAAAACCAAACTGCGTGGTCTCGGCCAGACGATGCCCGACGCCATTCGGCTCGGCAAACAGGGGCTGACCCCGGCGTTCTTGACCGAACTGAACCGCCTGCTGGGCAGCCGGGAACTGGTCAAGTTGCGCTTTGAGGGCGCGGATCGCCACGAGCGCGCCGCCTTGATCAGCCAGATTGAGGCCCAAGCTCCAGGCCTGTGCGTCGGCGCGGTCGGACACACGGCACTGTTCTGGCGGGCAGGCCCCGATGGGTCGAAATTGCTGGGCGGGGAGTGAGGCGACGATGCCGCGATTGATTGCGTAGCGAAATTTTCGCTAACAGTAAAAAACGTGGCGTTGCACGTACCCGGGACCCCATGTCAGGTTGGAAATTGCATGACGCTTGCTGAACTCGGCTGGAATGAATCTTTCGCGACGGCCTTCGCGCCCTTCGCGGCGGATGGTTGCCAGCCCGGGCGCGTCACGCTCGAGCTCAAGGGCTACTTCGAGGTCACCGGCGAATTTGGCGCCAAGCTCGGCTCGTGCTCCGGCAAATTCATCAACACCGCCGCCTCGCAGGCCGCCTTTCCCGCCATTGGCGATTGGGTGGCAGTCACGCCCCAGGCGGGCGAGGAGGCCCGCGTGCACATCCACGGCATCCTCCCGCGCCGGACCAAGTTTTCCCGCAAGGCCGCCGGACAGGAGGAGATCGAGCAGGTCGTGGCCGCCAACGTCGACACCGTGTTCCTCGTCAGCGCCCTCGACGGCAACTATCACCTCCATCGCCTGGAACGCTACCTCGCCGCCGCGTGGGCCAGCGGGGCGCAGCCGGTCATTTTGTTGAACAAGGCCGATCTCGCCGACGATGACTCGGCGGCGCTGCGGGCCGAGATTGCCACCGTCGCGCCCTCGGTGCCGGTGTTTATCGTCAGCGCACACACCCGGCGCGGCCTGAAGGACCTCGCCCCCTACCTCACCCCTGGTTCCACCATCGCCCTGCTGGGTTCGTCCGGGGTCGGCAAGTCCACCCTGATCAACCGGCTGGTCGGCGAAAAACTCCAGGACACCCAGGAAGTGCGCGACGTCGACGGCAAGGGCCGGCACACGACGACGCAACGCGAGCTGCTCGTCGCCCCCGGCGGTTTTATTGTGATCGACACCCCCGGCATGCGGGAAATCCAGCCGTGGGACGCCGGGGCCGGGGTCGATGCCGCCTTCGCCGATGTCGCCACGCTCGCCCGCCAATGCCGCTTCGGGGACTGCAGCCACACCGTGGAGCCCGGTTGCGCCGTGCAGGCCGCCCTCGCCGACGGTTCCCTGGAACTCGCCCGCTGGCAAAGTTTCCTCCGGCTGGGCCGCGCCACCGCCCACGAAGTGCGGCGGATCGACCGGTCGGCGCAGCAACAGCACAAGTCCCACCACAAGAAGCTCACCAAGAGCCTCCGGCAGCGGGTGCGGGAGAAGTCCGGCGAGGAGTAAGGGGAAGAAGCAGGGCTGTAGGAGGGGCTTTACGCCCCGATTCGCAGTCTGCGCCGCTCTCGAACACCTCGCATCGGGGCCTAAAGCCCCTCCTACAGCTCAGACTCTTGAGCTATGAGGTTTAAGGATGTCGCACCGGCTCATCCAGAGGATGTCAAACCAGCGCCCAGCGCTAGAGGCCCTGCCAGCCCATCATTGACGCCCCGTCCATTTCAGAGACACTGGCGGCACTATGTTCACCATCATGGGCTCGGACGGTAAGGAATACGGGCCGGTCACGGCCGGGAAATTGCACGAATGGATCGCGGGCGGACGTGCCAACCTGCAGACCAAGGCGCGGCGCACCGGCGAGACGGAATGGAAAACCCTGGCCGATTTTCCGGAGATGGCGCAGTTCGGCACCGGGGGCACCAGCACCCCGCCGCCGGTCGAAACCGCCACGGAAATCCCGGCCGCACCCGCCCAGTCGATGGCCGCCGCACCCAGCACCCCCGCCCCGCTGAACGGCGACGCCCGTTCGATCGCCAACGACCTGAACGGCCGCAATACCCTGATCGATGTTTTTGACTGCCTGACCCGGAGCTTCGAACTCTGGAAGTCGAATTTCCTGCCGCTGGTCGGCGTCACCCTGATGGTCGTCATCATCCAAGCAGTCTCGGGTATGATCCCGATCGTGGGGTACGTGTCGGGACTATTCCTCAACGGGGTTTTTTACGGCGGACTCTATTACTATTATCTCGGCCTGGTCCGGGGCGAGCCTCGTGAGGTCAGTGACGCCTTTGCCGGGTTCAGCAAGGCCTTTGTGCCCCTGATGCTGGCCACGCTGCTTTCCACCGGGCTCATCTTGCTGATCATGGTGCCGTTCCTTGCGCCCATCATGGTCTCCATCGTGCCCATGATCCTGCACCACAGCACGACCCTGCCCGCGATTTCGCCCCTGCTGGCCTTGAGCATTGCCCTCGGCGGCCTGCTGGTGCTGTTTTTTTCCATCTCCTGGTCCTTCACCTTCATGCTGATCATCGACCGCGGCCTGAGCCCGTGGACGGCGATGGAGGTCAGCCGGCGCGTGGTGGCCAAGCAATGGTTCCGCGTGTTTTTCGTCCTGCTGCTGGGTGGGATCCTCACCATGCTCGGCCTCATCGGCCTGTTCATCGGGGTGCTGTTCACCCTGCCCCTGATGTTCGGCGCCATGATCTACGCCTACGAGGACCTGTTCAATCCGCCGGGGTCGGGTCCCGGCGCCTGAGCAGGTAACGTCAGGCATCGCGTCCTGCCAGTTTGCGATTTTCCTCACCGGCCCGGAGACCCGGGGTCGCGGCTGCAATGACCTGCCTGCCTTATGCCGACCCGGCCAGACCCGGATCGTGGACTTGACCCGCCCCAGCAGAAAACGAAACGGGGGGTGCTCACGAATTTTGCGGGGCGCTCAAGATGGCCTGCAGCGTCACCGTGCCCGCGGAGCCTGACAACACGGTGACTTGGCGGTTGCACGCGGACCGCGGCCTCGCCAAGAAAACAGGATGCCCATCCCCTTCCGCCACCTGCTCGCTGGCGCCGCCCTCTGCGCGGCCAGCCTCGCCTCCGCCAAGACCCTCATCCATGCCGGCTCGCTCATCGACGGTCGCGCCGACAGCGTCCGCAAGACCGTGACCATCACAGTCGAGGGTGACCGCATCACGGGCGTCGCTGATGGTTACACCGTACCCGCCACCGGCGACACCGTCATCGAACTGAAAGACTCCACCGTAACGCCGGGCTGGATCGACTGCCATGTCCATCTCACCAGCGAACAATCCGGTCAGGCCGGCTACGCCGAGCGCTTTTATCTCAACCCCGCCGATGTTGCCCTCCGCTCCACGACCTACGCAAAAAAGACCCTGCTCGCCGGCTTCACCACCGTCCGCGACTGCGGCGCCAGCGACAAACTCAACCTCGCGCTCCGCGATGCCATCGCCAAGGGCTGGGTCGACGGTCCGCGCATCTTCGCCGCCGGCAGTGTCGGCACCACCGGCAGCCACGTCGGCGACGCCACCAACGGTCTCAACACCCAGTTGCAGGAGGCGCTTGCGCCTTTCAACACCGCCGTCGGCAACGGCCCCGACCAGCTGCGCGCCATCGTGCGCCAGCGCTACAAGGACGGAGCTGACTTTATCAAGGTCTCCTCCACCGGCGGTGTGCTCAGCCTCGCCAAGAGCGGCCAGGCCCCGCTCTACAACGATGACGAGCTGACCGCCGTCGTCGCCACCGCGCGCGACTACGGCCTGAAGGTGGCGGCCCACGCCCACGGCACCGAAGGCATGCTGCGGGCTGTCCGCGCCGGCGTGCACTCCATCGAACATGGCACCTTTATGTCCGACGAGGTCATCGCGCTCATGAAGGAAAAGGGCACGTGGTATGTCGCCACCATCAGCGCCGGGCGGTTTGTCGCCGAGAAATCAAAGGTCGACGGCTACTTCCCCGCCATCGTGCGCCCCAAGGCCGCCGCCATCGGGCCGGTCATCTCGGCCACCTTTGCCCGCGCCTACCAAGCCGGGGTGAAGATCGCCTTCGGCACCGACCAAGGCGTCGCCCCGCACGGCGACAACGCCAAGGAATTCATCTACATGGTCGAGGCCGGCATGCCCGCCATGAAGGCCATCCAGTCCGCCACCCTCAGCGCCGCGCAGCTGTTGGAAATGGAGAAAGATCTCGGCACCGTGGAGGCCGGCAAACTCGCCGACCTCGTCGCCGTCCCCGGCGACCCGCTCGCCGACATCAAGCTGGTGACCAACGTGACCTTCGTCATGAAGGCCGGCAAGGTGTACAAGCAGTAACCTGGATTGCGGCGCCTCGGCCCACTTTCAAACAGCCCCGCGAGATCGCAGTGGTTTAAAAATCATCCGGCA
The DNA here is from genome assembly GCA_037128315.1 of Opitutia bacterium. Classification (GTDB taxonomy): domain Bacteria; phylum Verrucomicrobiota; class Verrucomicrobiia; order Opitutales; family Opitutaceae; genus Lacunisphaera. The sequence goes on from JBAXWQ010000070.1 coordinate 10,647, forward strand.
CGTTCAGCGCATCGGTCGAAAAGCTCGCTACGGTCGCTCGCACGGCCGCCGTCGCATTCTCCGCAAACCAAGCGGCTGAACACCACGGATAGTCTGCCGCATTGGCCGCGACGCCGTGCTTGCTCGGGTTATTGTGCACATAGTTCAAGCGGGCCAGATAGGATCGCGGGAAGGTCCGCTGGGTATCCCAATATTGATACCATACGCGGCGGCCGGGCTTGTCGTCCCAAAGATTGAAGTGCTTGGCCGTGGTCAGGTGCAGTTTGTTGATCATGACCCGGAGAGCATCGGGATTATCCCCGGATTGTCCGACGAAATGATAGTGATTGGATAGGATAGCCCAAGCCTGCAGCTCCCAGCCGGATTCTCGCGCGCCCGCAAACAACCTCTCTTGGAAAAAATCTCGCCGCGCGGGCGTGTTCAGGAAGTGCGCTTTCCCCTAGGTGCCGGCCGTAACCATATAGAGACCGGGGGCGATCACCCAACGGGCGGGAGCGTGTGGCCAAGCCATAGACTGGCAACGTGTCCTGGCAATCCGCACGAGACCATCCGGCGCTTTAGGGTGGAAAGCGTAGCGCAGTTTTACGGTCGTCGTATGCAAAGCGGCGCCGAGGCGCCGCACTCCATATTCAGATGATCCGGTCGATCAACGGTGCACCGGCCTGAAATCGCCGCAGATTCTCCAGAAAATGCCGGACGAGCTTGTCGTCCTGGTCGCCCGTGCCCCCACCGATGTGGCAGGTGACGTAACAATTCGGCGCGCTCCACAACGGGTGCGCCGGCGGTAGCGGCTCCGGCTCCATCACGTCAAGGTAGGCGCCACCCACCTGCCCGGATTGCAGGGCGGCGATCAGCGCCGGCTGATCCACCGTGGTGCCGCGGCCCACGTTGTAGAACCGGGCACCCGGCTTCATCTGCGCAAAACGTGTCGCGGTCATGAAATGGCGCGTGCTCGGTGAGTCCGGCAGCACATTCACCACGTGGTCCGCCGATCCGAGCGCCGCGGCCAGCCCGGCGTCGGACACAATCGCGACGCCTTCCTCGCCCCGCGGAGAACGACGAAAGGCGGTCACCTTCCCACCGAATGGCGCCAGCAGTTCTGCCAGCCGCCGGCCGATCGCGCCAAATCCCAGCAACAGCACCTGCTGGCCGGTGAGCACCGTCGCGGTGTAGCGGTCGTCGAGGTAGCGCCACTCGCGGGGGCCGTCCTGGTTGCGCAGCTGCACCGGCAAATTGCGGGCCAGGGCGAGCATGCTCGCGAGCATTTGCTGCGCGCAGGAATCGGCGAACACCGCCGACGCCTTGCTGACCACGGTGCCTCGCGCCTGCATCGCCATGCGGAAATCTTCCATGTCGTAACGTGCATACCCCGCCGTGGACAGTGCCACCCAACGAATCCGGTTGTATTTCATCACATCCTCCGGCGCCGGCTGGCCATAGGCGATGTCCGCCGCGGCCAGCGCAGGATCGGATTCGCCGGCCAGCAATACAGAACGCGATGACACCGCTGATTGCACCAGCGTGTGACCCGCCCGCGCGAGCTCCGTCGCGAGAATTTCCCGGGCCCCGGGTCGCAGTTCATGGTTTGTCCAGATCGTCAGGCTCATGTGGCGCCATTAACGCGCCGGCTTGATGCCGGCGGCAAGCCAAACCCGATCGTTGCGGGTCCACTCATGCATCTCGCGGCGCGCTAGGCGTAGCGGCAGGCGTCCCTGCCGCTACCCTGAAAACTTACCAGATCTTCGCGCGGTCCTCGGGTTTCCGCCACATCGGGTCGCCGGCCTTGATGCCAAAGGCGTCGAAGAACGGCTGGAAGTTGACCAGCGGGCCGATGGCGCGGAACACGCCGGGCGAGTGCGGATCGGTCTCGACGCGACGCTTGGCCTCGTTGTCGCGGATGTTCGTGCGCCAGACCTGCGCGAAGGACAGGAAGAAGCGCTGCTCGGGCGTGAAGCCATCGACCAGCTTGCGCTCCTTGCCCACGAGCGCGCGCTGCAGCGCCTCGTAGGCAATGGTGACGCCGCCGAGGTCGGCGATGTTCTCGCCGAGCGTGAGCTTGCCATTCACATGAACGCCGGGGAGCACCTCGTAGGCGTTGAACTGGTCGACCACCTTCTGGGCGCGCGCCTCGAACTGCTTCGCGTCCTCGGGCGTCCACCAGTCGACGAGGTTGCCGTTGGCGTCGGAGCGGCGGCCCTGGTCGTCGAACCCGTGCGTGATCTCGTGGCCGATCACCACGCCGATCGCGCCGTAGTTGACGGCGTCATCAAGCGTGACGTCGAAGAAGGGCGGCTGCAAAATGCCGGCGGGAAAGTTGATGGTGTTGGTGGTGCCCGAGAAATAGGCGTTCACCGTCGGCGGCGTCATGCCCCACTCCATCTTGTCCACCGGCTGGCCGAGCTTGGCGAGGTCGCGGCGGATCTCGGCCATGTCGGCGGCGACGATGTTGGCATAGTAGGAATCACGCCGGACGTCCACCGCGGCGTAGTCCTTCCATTTGTCGGGGTAGCCGATCTTGGCGTAAAAGCGGTCAAACTTGGCCAGGGCTTTCTGCCGGGTCGGCTCGGTCATCCACTCGAGCTGCCCGAGGCGGTCGTGCATGACCGCGGTGATGTTCTTGATCAGCTCCGCCATGCGGACCTTGGCCTCGGGCGGGTAATACTGGGCGACGTAGAGCTGGCCGAGCGCCTCGCCGATCTCGCCATCCACCACGCGGGCGGCGCGCTGCCAGCGGGGCTCCTGCACGGGCGTGCCTTGCAGCTCGGTGCTGTAGAAGCGGAAGGACTCCTGCTCGAACGCCGCCGTGAGGGCGGGCGCGGCGTTGCGCAGGACTGTGTAGCGCAGGTAGGTCTGCCAGTCGCCGAGCGGGCGGGCGGCCAGCTGCGCCTGCAGGCCCGCAAAGAACTTCGGCTGGCCGACGATGATCTCGGCGGCGGCCGGGCCCCCGATCCCGCGCTGGGCCAGGTAGGCCGCAAACGGGAACGCCGGAAATTTTCCCGCGAGCTCCGCGGTGGGCATCTTGTTGTAGTTGGCCAGGCGGTCGCGCAGCTCGACCGGGGACTTCATGCTGGTGGCGAGGGACGCCTCAACGTCGAGGACGGTCTTGGCGCCGGCCGCCGCGGCGGCGGGCGAGTCGCCGGCGAGAACGAACATCTTTTCCACGTGGGTGAGAAACGCCGCGCGGACCTTCGCGTGCTTCTCCTCAAAATAATAATCCCGGGTCGGCAGGCT
>JBAXWQ010000071.1:0-13848 GCA_037128315.1 Opitutia bacterium
GGCTTACTTCGAGTGGCTGGCCGGCTTCGACGGTCAGGGTCTGGAAACGATATTCCGTCGGCAGTTTGTCAGCATTCACGCCGTCGCTCACCAGGGTGGCGCGATGGCTGCCGGCGCCGAGGAAGCTGAGGTCGAGGCTGAGCTGGCGTGCCTCGGCGCCGCCCAGGGCGCCGACATACCAGGTGGTGCCGCTGCGCCGGGCGATGACGGCCGCCTGACCAACATGGGATTCGAGGGCCCGGCTCTCATCCCAGGTCGTGGGAATGGCACTGAGAAATTGCAGGTAGTCCGGCGCCAGGCGGTAGGCACTGGGGGAATCACAGAGCATCTGGAGCGGTGCGCTGTAGACCACGAACATGGCCAGCTGGTGGCAGCGCGTCCCGATGGTCGCAGGCATGGAGTTGCTCTGGACGTAGTCCGACGCCAGGACGTTGCGCATGGCGCCGGGGGTGAAGTCCATCGTCGCCACCAGTCCGCGCGTGAAGGGCAGGGTGGCGTTGTAGGCGGGATGCGGGGGCTCCTTGCTGAATTTATTGTACTCATTGCCGCGGACGCCCTCGAAGTTGAAGGCGTTCGGCCAGGTGCGGGCGAAGCCGGGCAGCGGGCGGGCGCCGTGGAAATCCACCACGAGGTGCCGGGCGGCCGCCTCGTTGGCAATCGCCTCCATGCTGGCGACGGCAACTTGGTCGTCGCGGTCGAAGAAATCGACCTTGATGCCGGCGATGCCCAGCTCAGTGAACCGCGCGAAGGCGACATCCCACTGCTCGGTCAGCGTACGCCACGTACACCACAGGATGATCTTCACGCCCTTGCCGCGGGCGTAGTCGACGACGGCCTTGATATCGAGGTCGGGATTGGGCAGTGCCATGTCGTAGGCATCCGACCAGCCTTCATCGACGACGAGGTAGGGCACCTTGTTTTCCGCGGCGAAATCGATGTAGTGGCGGTAGGTTTCAGTGTTAATGCCGGTCTTGAAATTCACCCCGGTGAGGTTCCAGTCGTTCCACCACTCCCAGGCAGCCTTGCCCGGCTGCAGCCAGCTGGTGTCGGCCACCTGCGCCGGCCGCGCGAGCTTGGTCACCAGTTCACTGTCGAGCAACTCGCGGTCGGAGGCGGCGATGACAGTGACGCGCCAGGGGAAATCACGCGGGCCCTTTGATTTCGCGATGTAATCCTCGGTCGCGGTGACCACGCTGTTGAAATAACACCACCCACCCGGGCGGGTGGACTTGGGTGCCTTGGGGAAGAGCCCGCGGACTTCAAAGCGGTTGGTCTCGCCGCGCTTTTGCAGGTAAAGGCCTGGGTAGTCAGTCAGGTCGGCGTCGCAGAGCAGCATCCGGGGGCCGGCCGGATGCTCGATCAAGATGGGGGAATAGGCGTAGGTGCCCTCCTTCCAGTCGGCCCAGGCTTTCTTGCCGTAGAGCGCCTCGAAGGAGCCGGCCATGGTGTTGTAGTCGGTGCCCCAGACCTGGCCGCCGGCGGTGAGATTCCACTGCAGCTCCTCGGCGCGCACCGTGAGCTCCCCGGGCCGGGTGGAGCGGAAGCGATAGGCGACGCCATCATTATAGGCGCGGAAGATCACGGCGTAGCCGCCCTCAAAGTTGAGCTCGAGCTCGTTGCAGTCATCCTTGACGTGGGTGCGCTGACCCCAGGGCAGGGTGAACTCACTGCGTTGTTCCCGGGGCTTGGCCGACACGAGCACCGGTTTGGCCCCGAGCACGGTGCCATCGGCCAGTTCAAGCGAGAGGGGACTGGGCCGGAGCAGCGGCACGGCCTGGAAGTTCACGGAGTAATAGATCTTGTGGGTCAGGTCCACGGTGACCGCGATGCGTCCGTCGGGCGACTTGAGCTGTTGGGTGGCCGCCGTCGCCAGGCAGAGCGGCAGCAGAAGCAGGCAAAGTAAACGCAGGGGATTGGCATTCATGGGCGGGGGTATCTTGGCCGGAGCGGACGGCTCCTGGCCGGTTAGTGGGGACTCGATCGATCAGGATAACGAACGTGGTATAAAAGCGGAATGATATGAGATTGGCGAGACTACATGACCGGGTGAGTCAGGGAATTCGCCTGACGGAAAATTTCCTCACTTGCGGCCGAGCGGCGTTCGAGCGGAGGACTTGCTCCGCTTCCTCCACGGCATTGAGTGCGTCAGCCGCAACTGCCGGGGCGCGACGGGCGATGCGTTGCCGCTCATGTCCGCCTTCCGCACTCCACCGGACTTGGTAGGCCTGCCAGCGCATGGGAGTGTTGTAGCGGGCGAGGTTGATCCCGGCGGCGAGCTCGGCGGCGGTGAAGGGGCCGAATTTCCGGTCGTCGATGGTGAGCTCGTAGCGGCCGGCCGGGAGTCCGGAGAGGATCAGACGTTGCTGGTCAAGGGACTCCAAATCCGCGCCGGCCTTTTGAGCCAGATCGGTGTCGCCATCGTAATAATTCAGGGGCAGGGGCAGGGCCCGATCGAGCTGCTCCCAGGATAATTGGCCGTCGTGTGAGGCGAACGCGCTGACTTGAGTGTTTTCGGCCGACAGGACGGTCCCGGCTGTTGCATCAATCGCTACCCGACTGACCAAGGCCGGCGCCTGCCAGGCCCGCAGCAGGGTGGCCCCCATTACGAGTTGCGCGGCGGGACCGGGGTGCACCCGATCCGGCAGCAACTGCGCGGCAAGGTCCCGGTTTTCGGCGGCGACGCGCTGGATGCCGGCGCTCACCGACCGGCCGAAATCGACCACGGGGATATTGTTTTCCTGCCCGATGGCCGTGACCACATCGCCCAGTTCGCGCAGAGCCAGATCATAGCCGGGGGCGAAATCTGGGGTAACAGAATAATCATCGAAGGGGGAAGTGCGGATCAGATAGAGCCGAGCCTCAGGCAGGGCCTGGCGCAGCCGGGCGATGAGGGCTCGATAGCCATCACTGAAGGCTTGCCTGGTGGCCGGCTCCATCGGGCGGTAGCGTCCGTCATTCATACCGAGCATGATCGTGACAACCGTCGGCTTGAGCCGGATGACATCCCGTTCGAGTCGCAGGGAGATGTCGCCCGCCCCGCCGCCCTGCACGGTGTCGCCGCCGACCCCAGCGTTGTAGAAGTGAAGGGTCCAATCCGGATAGTGGTTGCGGGCATATTGCTCCACAAAAAGCGCATAGCCGCCCTGCTGGGTGATGCTGTCGCCATAGAACACGACGCGATCACCATCCCGCAATGCAAAGTCAGGCGCGGGGTCAGTCGCTGATGCCCTCAGACCGGCACATCCAATCAGAACAAGCAGCAGGCGAAGCAGACTAGGCCAGCGTCGGGATGGGCTGCGGGGTAAGATTGTTTTCATTTGATAGGGATCGAGCTGGGTTGCCGCTGGATGCGGCGCAACGCGAGTTCCCGGCCGATTTTTTCCATCTGGGCTTCATCCAGGGGATAGAAAAAGAGCAGACCCGCGCCAGCCAGGCAGAGCGCGGCGGGAAGCAGGCTGACGCTGAGACGGATGCCGAGCAGGGCGGTCGGGGATTGCGGCATGTTGGCGACAAAGCCCGTGCCGGCGAAGAGGGCCATCACCAGCCAGCCGCCGATCCCAAATCCAAATTTTTGGGAAAAGGTCAGCGCCGAAAAAGCCAGCCCGGTGGCGCGACGCCCGGTCTTCCATTCGGAATAGTCGACGGTGTCGGCGATCATGCCCCACAGGAGGGGAAAGAGCGGGCCGCCGGCCAGGGCACCGAGTGCCTGGGCAAGGTAGATCAGCTTGATTTGCGCGGCGTCAAAGAAGAAGAACGGCACGTAGGACAGGCTCACCAGGGCAAAACAGAGTTTGTACAGTCGAACTTTGCCGAGGCGCGCGGCCAGCCAGGTGGTAGGGAAGACGCCGACCAAAGTCATCAGGGTTCCGAGCGCCATGAACAGTCCCATCTGGTCCTCCCGGCCCAGATTGTATTTGAAGTAATAGCTCACGGCGGCGCTGCGAATCGCGATGTAGATCAGGCTCGCGAGCGAGACGCAGAACAGGATCACCCAGGGGCGGTTGGTGAGCAGATCCTGCAAATCGGTCCGGATGTTGGTCTGTTGGTTGGGATCGGGTTGCACCCTTTCCCGGGCGCTGAGGAAGGTGACCAGAAACAGGACGATCGCGATCACCGCAAAGATGCCCATGCTGATCTGATAGCCATGCGCACTGTTGCCCTCGCCAAATTTTTTCACCATCGGGACGATGAGAAATTGCACCGAGGCTCCCGCCAGATAGGCGAAGATAAACTTGTAGGAGGAGATGCTGGCCCGGTCGTCCTGGTCGGGAGAAACCACGCCGATCATCGAATTGTAGGGAATGCTGATGGCCGTGTAGAGGAGCATCATGAGCGTGTAGGTTGCGTAGGCGTACACGATCTTGCCGCCACTGCTCAGCTCCGGCGTGGTGAACATCAGCACAAGCCCCAGGCCATAAGGCACGGCCATCCAAAGAATGTACGGGCGGAAGCGACCCCAGCGGGTTTTGGTGCGGTCGGCGAGCAGGCCCATGAGTGGATCGGCAAACGCATCGAGGACGCGCACCAGGACAAACAGCGTCGCGAGCGTTCCCGCCGTCAGACCGAAGGTGTCGGTGTAGAACATCGGCAGGAAAAACATCAGCGTCTGCCAGACCATGCTGGAGGCGTATTCACCGACGCTGAAGCCGATTTTTTCCCGGAAGGAGATCTGGCTCATGGGGTGGCCAAGGGGTTCGTTCGCCAGTCAAAAACAATGCGCAGCAGCTTGTTCGCCAGCAGGTCCTGATAGGCCTGCGGCGCGGACGCGACCGGGTAAGTTTTGGCCGGCAGGAATCCGGGATTCACCTGGCCGGTGGCCAGCAAGCCCATCATCTCCTGCAGGTCGGACGGAGTGACGTCCCGCGAGGGCAAGATGTCCGGCTCGTTGGCGAACAGAGTTGGATGATAAGAAAAAGCCACCGGCTCCGTGTAACTGCCCAGGAGCACCACGCGGGCGGATGGCGGATAGGGCGGATTCCAGGGCTTGGGGCGGACCAGCCGGGCCGTCTGGTCCGCGACCGCGGCCACGCCTGTGACATCGATCGCCACATCCACACCTCCCGAGGAAATTTCCTTCACCCGCGCTTCCAAATTACCCTCGCGCGGGTTCAGCACCTCGCCAAAGCCGGCGGCCCGGGCGATGTCGCGCCGGGATTCGTCCGTATCGATGGCAATCACCCGCGCGCCACGCGCCCGCGCGCACTGGGCGGCGAGGTGGCCGATGAGGCCGAGCCCGACGACGGCCACGGTGTCGATCGCTGTGACCCGCGCCCGGTTGATGCCGTGCAGGGCGATCCCGCCGACCTTCACATACAAGGCGCGAGCCGGGTCCAGTCCAGGCGGGACGGCGAGGCAGTTTAACGCCTGGGTCAGCGCGAGCTCCATCTGGGCGCCCCAGCAGCGCGTGTAGGCGCCGGTGTACTCGCTCCCGCTATGGTAGATGATATCGCCCGGTTTAAAATCGACGCCCGGACCGGCCTGAACCACCTGGCCGACATTTTCATAACCGGGAATCAGGGGGAATTTATCCGTCTCCCCGCCACGCAGCACGCGAGTCTCCGTGCCGGTGCTGACACCGGTGAAGAGAGTACGGGTTAGCACTTGGCCGGGGCCGGGGGCAGGGACGTCGATTTCAACCAGCTCGACCACCAGCGGGCGCCGGAAAATGATGCAATTGGATTTCATGACGGGATAAATTTCACCGGGCCGCGGAGCAATTCCCGCCACGCCTGCTGCATGGAGAGGAAAGCAAGTTCCTCGGCCCGGACGTCGCGGGCGGCGGGGGTTACGAGCTCAACGACATCGTCCCCTTGCTTTAGTCCGGCAAATGTGGCCACGCGGGCGGTGAAGAACAGATCCAACACCGCGTAGGTGTACCCGCCGTAGGCATACGTATTGGGATGCGAACAGAGGAAAGTGAGGTCGCCGATGCTCAAGCCAGTCTCCTCATGCACCTCGCGGCGCAGCCCGGCCTCGGCGGTTTCGCCCAGGTCGATGAATCCGCCGGGCGGGGCGAGGCGGCCTTTGCCGGGATCCTTCTCGCGCCGGATGAGCAGCACACGGTCCTGGGCGTCAAAGATGAAGCAAGCGGCGCCGGCCACGGGATTCAGGAACCACTGGAAGGAACAGGCCGTGCAGACGAGATGGTTGGCCGTCCTTGGCGCAAAATGAGGCGAACCGCAGCGCGGGCAGAATTTCAGGACATTGGCGCCGGTCATGGGGGTGATGGGCGAGCTTGCTTCAATAGCCCGGTGTCGTTGCCGCGGCCTGGCGCGTGAGATCAAGTCCGGCGGGAATCGGGCCAGGAAAGCCGCGCTTCACGGCGTCGTTGAGCATCGCCTCGGTTGCGGTGGCGCCGATGCGGGTGACGCCGAAGGAGCGGACCTTCAGCAGGTCGTCGAGCGTACGCACGCCACCCGCGGCCTTGATCTGGATATTATCAGGGCAGTGGGCCCGCATGAGCTTCAGGTGGGCGTCGGTCGCGCCCTTGTAATTGTAGTCGCCGTTCGGCTGCTTCACGAAGCCGTACCCGGTCGAGGTTTTCACAAAGGCCACGCCGATGTCCGAGCAGATCTTGCACAGCTGGATGATGTGCGACTCCTGCAGGTAGTCGTTCTCGAAAATGACCTTGAGGATGGCGCGGTGGGCGATGCAGGCGTCGTTCACGGCCTTGATGTCCGCCGCCACGTAGGCCCAGTTGCCGCCGAGCACTTTGCCGGCATTGGCCACCATGTCGATTTCCCGGGCGCCCTCGCGGATGGCGAGTTCGGTTTCCAAAATCTTGACGGCGGTGTGGCTATTGCCGTGCGGGAAGCCGATGACGGAGCAGACCAAAACGTTGGTGCCCTTGAGCAACTGGGCGGCACGTGGGACGTAATACGGCTTCACGCAGACCGTGGCCACGTCGTAGCGGGCGGCGAGCGCGCAGCCGGCGTCGAGCTGGGCGTCCGTCATCGTCGGATGCAGGAGCGAGTGGTCGATCATCTTGGCGAGAGCGAGGACGGAAGGTTGGGCGGAGGATGGGTTCATGGGAGTTAAAAAGCGAACGGGGCAAAGTTTATTGGGGCAGAAATTGGCGCAGGAACGCGCCGCTCTCGCGCAGCGCCTGCTGACGGGTAGCGAGTGAGCCTTCGTAGGCGCGGTCCTCGACTTCGATGCATACGGGGCCGTCATAGCCGGACGCGGCCAGAGTCTTAATAAAGAGCGGCCAATCGATCATGCCGCGGCCGGGCAGCACGGGCTGGTGAAATTCGAGAGGTGTGGCCATGATGCCCACGTCGTTCAGCTTGGCCCGGTCAAGCTGAACGTCCTTGGCGTGGACATGAAAGATGCGTCCGGCGAACTCGCGCAGCGGCGCGATCGGGTCCATCATCTGCCAGGCCAGGTGGGAGGGATCGTAGTTGAGGCCGAGGGCGGGGCTGGGGATGCGCCGGAACAGTTCCCGCCAGTTGCGCGGGGACGTGGCGAGATTTTTCCCGCCGGGCCACTCGTCTTGGGAAAAATACATCGGGCAGTTTTCGATGCCAATCCGTACGCCCGCCTGTTCGGCATGGCGCACGAGGGCGGGCCAGCGTTCATCGAAAACCTTCCAGTTGTCGGCCAGCGAACGGGCGGGATCGCGGCCGATGAAGGTGTTGACCTGGTTTACACCCAGCAGCGCGGCGGCGGTGATGACTTTCTTCAGGTGCGCGATATAAACGGCGGCCTCGGCGGCGTCCGCCGCAAGCGGGTTCGGGTAATAGCCGAGGCCGGACAGACCGACGCCAGTGGCGGTGAACTTTGCCCCGATGGCTGCGGCACCGGCGGCGTCGAGTGTTGCGACGTCGATGTGGGTGACGCCGGCATAGCGCCGTTCGGCCTTGCCGACCGGCCAGCACATGACCTCGACGGTCTGGAAGCGGTTGTCCCGGGCGAAGGCCAATACTTCGTCAAGGGTCTGATCAGGCAAAATGGCGGAGACGAATCCGAGTTTCATGGGGTGGGGGAATTGTGATTGAAATTCAGGATCCAAGTTTCACCCAGGCGCCGGTGCGGTGGCTGCGGGCGATGGCTTCACAAAGCAGGAGTTCGCGGTGGCCGTCGGCAAAGGTCGCATACAGCGGCGCAGCCGAACGCCGACCGGCACGAATGTCAGTGTAGATGGCGCGATAGAGCTGCTTGAACGCATCGGGAAATCCCTCCGCATGTCCCGCGGGGTAGTTCGAATAGAGCGCGGACTCGGCATCCATCAGGGACGGGTCCCGCAGCATGAGCTGATTGGGGGCGCCGCGCTGGCCGAGCCAGAGCTCGTCGGGGCGTTCGCTGTTCCAGGCGAGGGCCTGCTTCGAACCCGCGACCTCGAGACGCACACAGTTCTTCCGGCCGGCTGTGACCTGGGATACTGTAACGGAGCCGCGCGCGCCGCCTTTGAAGCGGAGCAGAATCGAGGCGTAGTCGTCCGTCGTGATTGTGACTGGTTGTGCGGCGGGAGGCGGGCTGCTTTTTTTCCCGGAAAAGGTCTCGCCCGCGCCCTGGGCTGGGCGCTGGCGCACGGGGTGGACAGTACGCAGGTCGGCGCAGACCTCCTCGATTTCGAGGCCGGTGACAAACTGGGCCAGGTCGAGCCAGTGGGTGCCGATGTCGCCGACGGCACGGAGTTCGCCGCCTTCCTCGGCGAGGACGCGCCAGTTGAAATCCGTGGGCAGCAGCAGCCAGTCCTGCTCGTAGCTGCCGTGCAGGTGGAACACCTCGCCCAGTTCCCAGCGCTGGATCAGGGACCGGGCATGCAGCATGCAGGGATAGAAACGGATATTGTAGTTTACCGCGCAGATCAAATGCGGGTGGGCGGCAGCGGCAGCGACCAACTCGGCGGTCTCTTGCGAGGTCATCGCGAGCGGCTTTTCACAGACGACATGCTTGCCGGCAGCCAGGGCGTCGAGGACCTGCCGGTGGTGGAGCCGGTTGGGCGACGTGAGGTGCACGACGGTGACATCGGGGTCGCGCAGCAGATTGGCATAGGAAGCGTAGCCGACTTCCAGATTGTGGGTCTTCGCCGCCGCAGTCGATTTTTCCGGCGTCGAGCCCAGCACACCCTTGACGTTTATGTTTAGGCGGCGGAGCGCCTCGAGATGGACGGGACCGATGAAGCCGGTACCAACGATGGCGACAACAGGTTCAGTCATGGGGAGAGTATGACCTTACCAGAACGGTGGAGGCCCGACCATGTCCCGAAGGGCAAATGCATATCGATTTGCGCACTTGCCCTGTCATCGGGGCATGTGTCTATTTATGAGCTCAGCAAAAACACAGCCATGCGCGTCAACAAGCAACGTTTTCGCCGGCCGCAGGCGGCGGAACCCGGCACCCGGGTCCGGCCGGTGTTCGAGGATTTTCATCTGCTCCGGATGGAAGGGGACTACGAGTATCCGCGGCACCGGCATACGAATTATGAGGTGATCTTGGTCGACCGCGGACCCTATCGCTGCGAGCTCAACGGCGAACAACTCACGCTCGTGGATGGGCAGGTGCTGGTGCTCAAGCCGGGCGACTGGCATCAGGACCATCTGCGCGATGGTCAGCGCCACTACGTGCTGCATTTTCGGCTCACGGGGGCGCTCCCGGGCGAGCCGGAGTTGCCGTTGTTCCGTGATGATACCCGCCCGGCCGGCCAGATCTGCGCCGGAGATTATTCGCGCGATGCCTTTTTCATGCGGGAACTTCGCCGCGAGGCGGAGGAGGAGGCCCGGCATTCGCCCGCCGTCCAGGACAGCCTGCTGGAGGCGCTGTTTTGGCGCCTGGTCCGCGGCTTGCCGGAATCCGCCCTGAGCGAAGCCTTTCGACGTCTGCCCCAGGCCGAAGCCCAGCGCGAGATGATTGCCGCCATGTTTCTTCGTCACCTGAAAGGCAATCCCACGGTGGTGGAACTGGCGGCCGAGGCCAAGATGAGCCCCCGCCACCTGACGACACTTTGTCGGGAGATGTTTGCCGCCGGTCCCGCCCGCTATCTGTTGCAATTGAAGCTGCGTCGGGCGGAGGGAATGCTGCGTTACCGGGGCCAGCGGGTGAAAGAGGTCAGCGAGGCCCTCGGCTTTGCCAATCCCTATCATTTTTCCCGGGTCTTCCGCCGCGTTTACGGCCGTCCACCTTCGCAGCAGTAGGGGAGTTTTATGAGCAGAGTAGCCACGTGCACCAGCGGGTGGGCCAGCTATCCACTCGCTGGCGGATGAAGCTCCCGTCGCCCCGCAACCATGGATTGCAGTGGGGTGGTTTTTTCTTCTGGCTGGATTTCGCTTCTTTCCCTGCTCCCCATGAGACTTATCCCTGTCCTGGTCGCACTGCTGTTAACTGAGGTGGCCTTGGCGGCCACCCCCAATGTCGTTCCGGTCATCGCCCCGCGTTTGCTCACGGAACGGTGGCCGGCCTCGTGGATCACGCACCCGGCGGCGCCCAAAAACGAGTACGGGGTCTATCTGTTCCGCAAGCAAATCGAGCTGTCGCACCGGACGGAGCATTTTTTGGTGCACGTCACGGCGGATGCGCGCTACCGGCTATTCGTCAACGGACAATCGGTCAGCTTCGGTCCGCAACGGGGTGACCCGTTGGTCTGGCGCTATGATACCATCGACCTCGCGCCGTGGCTGCGCGAGGGAACGAACGCGATCGCAGCGCAGGTCTGGAGTTATGGTGAGCATGCGCCGTACGCCATCATGACGCAACGGACAGGTTTTCTGCTGCAAGGCGACACGGCGGCGGAAAGCGGGGTCGACACCAATGCCTCCTGGAAAGTTACCCGCGATGCCGCCTACCAACCCATCGCGCCCGACCGGGCGCGATTGAAAACATTTATCGTGATCGGTCCCGGCGACCGGGTGGAGGGATCGGCGCATCCCTGGGGCTGGATGACAGCCGGCTTCAACGATGAGGGGTGGAGTGCGCCGCGGTTGCTGGGCGCGGGCATTCCCCATGCCTGGGGTACGGATGTGAACTGGTGGCTCAAGCCCCGGTCCATTCCGTTGATGGAGGAAACGCCGCTCCGGCTGGCGCGCGTGCGCCGCGCCGTTGGGGTCGAACCGGCGGCGGGTTTTGTCGAGGGTCAGGCTGCACTGACAGTGCCGGCGCACACCCGGGCGACCGTCTTGCTCGACCAGGGCTTCGAGACGAGTGCCTTTCCGCAGCTTACTGTCAGCGGCGGGAAGGGAGGCCGGGTGGCGTTGACCTATGCCGAGGCCCTGTTCGACCCGAATGGCCGCAAGGGCCACCGGGATGAGATCGAGGGCCGCGAACTCGTGGGCATCGGCGATGAGTTTTATCCCGACGGCGGGGCCCATCGGCAATTCGCTCCGCTGGATTTTCGCACCTACCGCTACCTGCAGTTGGAGATTGCCGCAGGCGACGAGGCGCTGGTGGTGGAGGATCTGCACGGCAACTTCACTGGTTATCCCTTTCAGGAACGTGGCTCGTTTTCCAGCGATGACCCCGTCCTGCAGCAAATCTGGACGGTGGGCTGGCGGACGGCCCGGCTCTGCGCCTTCGAGACCTACGTGGACTGCCCCTACTATGAGCAGCTGCAGTATGTCGGCGACACCCGGATCCAGAGTCTGATTTCGCTCTACGTGGCGGGCGACGACCGGCTGATGCGCAATGCCATCGAGTTGCTGGACCGCTCTCGCCTCCCCGACGGCCTGACGCAGAGTCGCTACCCGTCGGTCAGCCCGCAGATCATCAACACATTTTCCCTCTTCTGGATCGATATGGTCCACGATTTCTGGATGCACCGGGAGGACGGGGCTTTTGTTCGGGCCCAGCTGCCGGGGCTGGAAAGCGTGCTCGGCTGGTTTGAGCGGAAGATTGACCCGGCCACCGGTCTCCTCGGACCGCTGCCCTATTGGACCTTTGTCGACTGGACCGACGAGTGGGTTTGGGACGAGGTGCGTGGTGACGGCGGCGTGCCGGATGGCGCCAAGCATGGTGGTTCCAGCATCGTTTCGCTGCAATTGGCCGCGACCCTGCGGCGGGCGGGTGAATTGTGCCGGGCCTATGGTCGCCCGGAACTAGCCGGACATTACGAGCAGCTGGCTGCGGGGCTGCGCTCCGCGGTGGTTCGCTCCTGCTGGGATGAGCAACGCCGCCTCTTCGCTGACACCCCGGAGAAGAAAGTGTTCAGCCAGCATGCCAATGTCATGGCGGTGCTTGCCGGCGCAATCACCGGCGACGCGGCGCGGGAGCTGATCCAACGGGTGGCCGGGGACAAGTCGCTCATCCAGTCCTCCCTCTATTTCCGTTTCTATTTGTTGCGCGCCATGAAACAGGCGGGATTGGGCGATGCATATCTGACCCAGCTGGGACCATGGCGGACGATGTTGGGGGATGGGCTCACCACCTTCGCCGAGATCCCGGTCAATCCGCGCTCGGATTGCCACGCCTGGAGCGCGTCGCCGGTCTATGAATTCCTGGCCACGGTCTGCGGGATCGAGCCGGGTTCGCCCGGTTTTGCCACTGTGCGCATCGAGCCGCATCTCGGCTCCCTGCAACGGGCGGAAGGCAAGGTGCCTCATCCCAAGGGCGACATTGTCGTCTCCCTGCAGCGCGAGTCCACGGGGTTGAACGCAAAGATCACACTTCCGGCCGGACTCAGCGGGACGTTCATCTGGCAGGGGCGGAGCACGGCCTTGGTCGCAGGTGAGCAGAGCTTGCGATTCCCGTAGGCTGACCCGGGCGGTTACCACGGAACAACGGGAAAGAAGTGGCGGGCTCGCGTCTCTGCGAGCCGCGCGGCCCGCGGGGACGCGGGCCCTCCATGACGCGAGCCCTTCAGGACGCGGGCCGCACCCCGTTTAGTCTAACGTCAGGGTGTTTTCGTCATTGTCGCCCCGGGGGCGAATGAGCGATTCTTGGCGGATGGGCGGATCCCTCATGCGCCTTCGTTTGATCTTTGTTGTGGTTGCTGCGTCTACACCGCTACTGATGGCAATCCCACTTTATTTTCCTGAAATTTCCTCTCATGGCCATTAACCGCACCCAGGTCCGTCCCCCGGTTGAAAGTTATCACACCCAGCATTCGCCGTTTGGCGCCTTTGCCAGTTTTACCGTGGGGCTGGTCGACGCGCCCGGAGGGTTTGGGCAGTCCCTGCCCGGAGCCGCCCAGCAAAACATCTATGTCGGCTACCGGACCCCGGAGCAGGCGCGCTGGCAGCTGCTGCCGTTTTTGGCGCCTCCGAAGTCACAGGAGTCCGCATTTACGGGTGACACTACCGTCGTGCCGCCCCCCAGCGGCTTCGATGGCCTGCGTCCGACCGATTATAAGCGCACGCTGGGCCTGGCCAGCGATACGTGGCGGGCCGATTCGGCGCGTTTCGGCTTTTCACTGCTTTCCCCGTTCGGCGTCGTTCCGGATCCAGCCAAAATGTCGAAAGCCACGGCCCGTTTTCATCTGGCTCCCCAGATCTCCGGCTGGATTGAGTACGACAACCGCGCGGGCAAGGCCGACGTGGAGCTCATGTTCGGGGTGGGTGACGCCGAGAATACGCTCCGTCCGTTGCCGGACACCCATCCCAAGCTGCTCGGCTTCGCCGGAGGCCTGGGGTATGGATACGCCACCCCGCCGGCCCGCGGTGTCGCACTCCGGCAGGGTCTATCCGTGCTGGACCCGAAATTTTTCGACTATCGGGGCCTGCACGTCATCGCCGGGGAAACCGCATTGGTATTCACGGTGCCCGCCGGCCAGCGCCGGCGCTTTCCGCTGGCCTTGGGTTTCTTTGCCGCTGGGACGGTCACCACGGGCCTGCCAGCCTGCTATGCCTACACCCGGGTCTATCGCGATCTGGAGGATGTGCTAACCTACGGCCTCGTGCAGCATGCGCGTTATGTGCG
>JBAXWQ010000072.1:0-13662 GCA_037128315.1 Opitutia bacterium
ATGCCGGTCTTGGCCAGCGGTTTTGGCATGGTACAACTGGGGGCTTTCGATCTGTCGTGGCTGCTGACCATTTTGATGGTGCCGCTGTCCGTCGCGGTGTTCGCGGTCGTCTGGGTGGTGGGGCACGCGATCAACGTCCTGATTCTCATCAGTCCCTGGGGCGGGCTGGACACGGCCCTGAAGGCGATCCGCACGAGCGTGCTGTCCCTGGTGGCGGCAACGGCCTACATCGACCCGGTGGTCGGCGCGACGCTGTCGGTGGTCATTATTTTGCTCGCCTACCTGCTGGCCGGCTGGGCGTTCCGGCTGATGGTGTTCGGCACGGAATTCACCTGGGATTTTTTCACCCTGCGGCATCGCCGGTTCAAGCTGCTGGCGGATGGCAACAAGTTGTTCACGGCGCGGGAAATTTCCGGCGTGCCCCTGCGGACCTACGGCCGCCTTTGCCAGGAGGCGGATGGCGGGCTGTGCTTCAAGTTCCGGCCGTGGCTGGTGCTGGCCGAGCGCAGCATTCCGGTGCCGCGCGAGGGCCTCGTGGTGGGCAAGGGGGTGTTCTTCTCCGAGGTGCTCGGCTTCGATCCCCCGGCCGACAAGAATCGCACGCTCCTCCTGCTGCCGCCCCGCTACCGGGGCCATGAGGAACTGTTCGCCCGCACCTACCGGATTTCCGGCACTTGCGAGGTCGGCCTGCGCAAAGCCTGGAGCTGGATCCGGGAGGCGTTCGGCCTGGCGGCCAAAAAACAGCCCATGGCGGCTTGATGCCGGAAGCGGGGAGACAATCCCCCTTTCCGGCCTAATCATACCAACGTTGGCGCGTATCCTACACTGTGACGATCATGGTGCGAACATGGGTGATGGGCATTATCCTGATGCAGTCAGCCATAGCTGCGGTGGACTTGGCGACCCCTCCGCTATCGCTACCTCGCGCCGCCGGAAGTGATGCTATAAAGGTTGAGCCTCGTTTGCCTCCAAAGCCTCGGCCCCGGCCATTCTTTGCTTATCCACGGGTCCCGGCCAAAGTTCGGTCTACCTACATTCCGGTCAACAGCTTCGACGATCTTTTCGGCAGCAGAGAAAATTATGGCGTGGTGGTGGCGCCTGACCAGGTCGAATTGATGAAATTGAAGCCGGTCAAGGGCTACGGTAAGGTCCCGGTTGAATATCAGGAAGAGGGCCAGATGAGTTTGCCCCTTGAGGATGCCGCCGCGCTTTGCGTCATGCTTACCAATGACGACACCTACGACTGGGCGCATGAGCACCTCTTCGATCCGGTTTACGCCTTCAGGTTGAAATTTCGCCAGGACGAAAAAACGGTCAGTGTTGATCTCAATTTTACCAACGGGACTTTGCGGGTGCAGAGCAACGGTCATTTAATAGCAGAAAAAAACTTTGACTATGGTTATGAGGCCTTGCTTGAGCTCGTTGAGCGCCATTTTCCTGGCACCATGGCGGACCTCGCCGGGGAGAAGCTTCCGCCAAGTTATGAGGCCCGTCAGCCTGTGCCATTAACGGATGCGGAGATACTCACTGCGGACAAAGCCGAGAAATTGATCGCGGCCGCGGACGAGGTGTTGATAACCAGCGAATCGAGGGGCGAATCCGTCAACCGGTCGGTCTTTGACCGGGACTGGATTCATCGTGTGAGCAAGGCGGTGGGGCAGTCACAAATCTCACGAAAAACCCATTGTTTCTGCATCGGGTGGGGGGAGGTGGTTTTTTTCCGGCAGAAAAAGATCCTGATTTCCATTGCAGCAATTCATGGCAATCAGTTGCGCATTGGCTCTGATATCGCAGCCGGGGATTACCCGATCAATGAGGCCCGGTGGAAAGTAATTTCCGCTGTGCTCGATGAACAGGCCTTGGTTTCTCCGGCCGCCGGCCGGCCCGGCCCGTAGTCATTGGCTGATTGCTGCCGTTTACGCCGGGGTTCTGCGCCGGACGATCAGCCAATTCAACGCGGCGACCGCCGCGATGAGGCTGATCACGACCGCATGGGTGGCGTTCATCTGCCAGATGAGCGCCCCGCACAGCAAAATCCCCGCAACGGCGATCCCGCGCCCGGCGGGCAGCCGGAACGCATCGGCCTGCGGGCGCAGGTGCCGCAGCCGGATCAGCGAGGCACAGGCCAAGGCATAAGTCACGAGCCGCGCGCCGGCGGAGATGATCGCGTTCCAGAGGAAGTTGCCATAAATCGCCAGCGCCAGCACCAGCACGCCCCAGATGAGGATGGAGGCGTACGGCGTGCGGAACCGGGGGTGGATGCCGGCAAAAAAGCGCGGAAAGTCGCCGCGCTCGGCCATGGCGAAAGTCTGTCGCGGCACCCCGACGATCTGCGCGCTCAAATAGCCGGAGGTCGAGATCATCGCGCCGAGGGCGATGAAGCCCGCCCCGATGGGCCCCAGCAGGGTGCGGGCGGCGTCCGCCAGCGGACGCTCGCTGCCGGCGAGCTGGGGCACCGTGCGCATGGCGACGATCTGGGTGAGCAGGTAGCAGCCGGCGATGACGAGGAGGCCGGTGAAGAGGGCGAAGGGAATGTCCCGCCGCGGATTTTTGCCTTCGGCCAGCGGCATCAGGGCCGACTCGAAGCCGCCGAACGCGAAGAGCAGCACCAGCACCGCGCCCATCCAGCTGGCGGGAGTGGCCACCACCGCCGGCTGGATGGCGGGGGTCCCGCTCCAGAGAAATCCCGCGATGACGAGCAGGCCGAGCGGCAGGAGTTTCGCGGCGGTCAGGATGTTGGAGAGCCGGGCCCCGCGATCCACGCCGCGGATATTCGTCAGCGCCAAACCGCCGAGCAAGGCCGCCATGAGGGCGATGCGCGGTCCGGGCGCCGTGGCCCCCGGCCAGAATTCACCCAGGTAGACGACGAAAAGATTGGTGTTGGCCGCGGCTGATGTCAGCCGCACGAGCCAGATGAACCAGCCCATCTGAATGCCCCAGAACCGGCCGCAGGCCACCCGGGCGAAAAGATAGGGGCCTCCGGCCTCCCGGAATTGGGAACCCAGTTCGGCAAACACGGCCATGAAGACGGCAATGCCCGCGGCGGCGAAGACATAGGCCCACGGCGCGGCTGGGCCGACCAACCGCACGAGATCGTCGGGCAGACCGAAGACACCGCTCCCGATCACGCTGTTGACCACCAGGGCCGTCAAGGTCCAGCGGCCGAGCACCCGCACGAGGCGCGGGGCTGAGCCGGGCAGGTCATCGGTCGCGTTGCTCACAGAATTACGTTGTGCCGGGGCCGGGTGGCGTCACGCGACACCCGGGCCGTTCGCGCGCCCATTCACTTTTCGAGGAAACCGCGCAGGGTCTCGAGCTTGTCGGTCCAGTAGGCCTTCATTTTTTCCGCGGCCTCGGCCGTCAGCAGGTGGGCATGCTGCGGCACGACCTGGCATTTGAGCGGGCCCTTGGGCCAGAAATTCACGCTGAGGCTCGTCCCGTCGGCCCAAAGGATCCGGATGGATTTGTGCGGGGTGGCCTTCCGGATGGTCAGCGGGGTGCGCGGCAGCCATTTTTCCCGCTGCGCCGGGGTTCTCCAGGCGGTAAAGGCCCGGTCCACGGGAGCGGCGATGGTTTTGGAGACACTGATTTCAAACCCTTCCGCCTTCTGGTGTTTGACGCGCAACCCCCGCGCCTGCTCGTAGCCCACGGCCACCATCTGGCCCCACCAGTCAGGCAGCTTGTGACGGCTCTGCAGCAGCCGGGCGATCGAGCGGTGCGGCATTTTTCGCGCGCCGGCGCGGTCGAGCAACCGCAGCCACTGGGCCCAAGTCTGACCGGTCGCTCGCTTGACTGCGGCGGAGCTGATGCCGCCATATTGGCCCGCGGTGCGTTTCATCGAAAGCCCAGACGAATAAGGGTTGGCCGGTTCGGCCTCAAGAACGATGGCATCAAATCCGAATCTTTTTGTTTCCGCCGCCGGTCGAAACTGCTAGGCAAGGGTTCATGAGCGAAGATTCCACGCCCAAGCTCCGCCTGAAGCCCAAGCTGGCCGCCGATCCTGCTAGCGCTCCGCAACAACCCACCGGTGGCACCACCCCGCCGGTTCCGCCGGCCGGCGAGGCTCCACCCACGCCAGCCCCGGCGAGCGCCGCATCTGACGTCGCCCCGGTGGTCCGCTTGAAGCCGCGCCTTTCCGCTCCGCCCATGCAGCAGGAACCGACGCCCGCGCCGGCCCCTGAGCCGCCACCCCCGGAAATCCCTGCACCAACTCCGGAACCCGAGGCGCCGGCCGCCGTGGCAAAGCCGGCCGCGAAATTCAGTCTTCGCCCCAAGGCCGCTTCGCCCGAAGCCGGGCCTGCGCCAACGGCCTCTGCCGCGCCCATGCCCGCTCCGGCGCCGGCGGTTAATTTTCCGCCGCCCGTTGCCTCAGCGCCACCCGTACCTCCCGCGGAAGAGTCGCCGGCGGTCGCGGAGGCTCCGCCGCCGCCCGTGGAAACTGACACCGGGGCCGGGGGCGAACCCGCGGAAATTACCGCCATGCGCCGCGCCTCGGGGATGCCGTTTCCACCGCCACCCGGGTCGACTACCCAGCCCGATGAGGCCAGGGCGCCAGCGGCCGCGGCGAAACCGAAGAGCAAGTCTCCGGCTGGTTCGAAGAAAAAACTTTTCCTGCTGGCCGGTGGCGGGGCCGCCTTGTTGGTCTTGGCCGCCGGAGCCTTCTTCATGCTCAAACCAGCCGAGGCCCCGCCACCGCTGCCCCGGCCCAAACCCAAGCCCGTGGTCAAGCCGGTCGAGGTGAAACCGGTGGAGACGGCCCCCGCTCCCGTGGAGGCCGCGGTGGTCGAAAAGCCCGCAGTCCCGGTGGCGGCCCCCGTCGTCGAGCCGGTGGTGTCGGCGCCCCCGCCGCCCCCACCCCCGCCGCCCGCGGCCTCCGTCGCCTTCAAGGGCTGGGTGGAAAACCTGAAGATCAGCGGGGTGCGCGCCGGCGCCAGCACCCGGGTGTTCATCGGCGGCACGTCGTATACCCCGGGCGATCTCGTCAATCCGCAGCTGGGCATCAGTTTCGAAGGCTACAATCCGGAGACCCGATTGCTCCTCTTCAAGGACAAGTCCGGCGCCAAGGTTGAACGGCGGAACTGAGCGCGAATAATATTATCAGCGCCCAGGCCACGCGGGTGGCCGGCTGGGTCAGTGCCGGGCGAGCACTTCCTTGATCCCCCGCAGGAGCTCGGGATCGGTGGCGATGCCGAGCACGCCGTTCACGACGAACTGCACCCCGATGCACATGATGAGGAATCCCATGATCTTCGTCATGGCATTCAGGCCGACCGGGCCGATGAGCCCCACGATTTTGCCGGACAAGCGCAGCACCACGTAGGTGAGCAGGGCCACGCAGACAATGCCCGCAATGATGGCAATATAGTCCGTCCAGCTGGTGGCCAGCGAGGTGAAGCCGAGGGTGACCGCGATGGAGCCGGGGCCGCTCAGCATGGGCATGGCCAGGGGGGAAAAAGAGATGTCGATCTTCTTGCGCGCCGCCTCGCGCTCCTCTTCATCGGGCTTCGCGGCGCCCCGCTGGGCGGCGAGCATGCTCATGCCGATGCCCGTCATCAAAATGCCGCCGGCGATGCGCAGGCCGGGGATCGAGATGCCAAAAAAATTCATGATGAAGGTGCCGCCGATGAGGAAGCTCACCAAAATGCAGACCATGTAGAAGCAACCCTTGCGCGCCTGTTCGCGTCGGCGCTCGGCGCTGTCGCCCTCGGTGATGGCGAGGAAGGTCGGCGCAGCGGCCAGCGGGTTGATGATCGGCAGGAGGCCGATGAAAGTGCCGAGGAAGATGGCCCAGAGATGGGTGACGTTGGACATCGCCTGAATCGTTCTCACACTCGCTCCCGTTCTCCAACCATAATCCGCCCGGCGGGCCGGGGACGCGCTGGCTTCACCACACATCCACCGGCCCCTTGGGCACGGGGATGGATTCCCGGCGCAGCACGGCGGGATCGTCGGGGTCGAGCATGAAGGAGGCGACCATGGGCTCGGGCCGGAAGCGGGGCAGGAGTTCGCCCGCGGCATCGAGGTAGGGCGCGCGCCACTTTTCGTAGCTCACCAGCAAGGCCTCGAATTCCGCCCGGGTGCGGAATTGGGTGATCCCCTGCTTGAAGGCCTTGGCCGGGCCAAAACGCTTCGCATACCACGCGGCCGGTTTGCGGAAAAGCCGGCAGCCGTGGTCCTCGCCAAAAACCTCGATCATCAGCTCCAAGTGCCGGCGCATGACCGCCACCCGCTCCGCGTAACCGGCCTCGGGCTTGAGCTCGCCGGTTTTCAGGTAGTGCTGGGTGTGGGTGAAGATCCATGGGTTGTAGAAGGCCCCGCGCCCGATGCTGACCCCCGCGCAGCCCGTCTCGGCGAGCATGTGTTTCGCCGCCTCCGGCGTGGTCACGTCGCCGTTGCCGATGACCGGGATGCTCTTCACGGCCTCGACCACGGCACGGATGCCCGCAAGGTTCACGGTTCCGCTGAAGCCCTGGGCCCGGGTGCGACCATGCACGAAGATGGCCGCGACGCCGGTGTCCTCCAGCACCCGGGCCAAGTCGGGCGCGGTCAGGTTTTGCTCATCCCAGCCGAGGCGCATCTTGGCGGTGATGGGTATCTTCACCGCCTCGACCATGCCGCGCACCAAGCGGGCCGTCTTCGCCAGCTCCGTCATCATGGCGGAGCCGCCGCCGATGCCGGTGACCTTCTTCACCGGGCAGCCCATGTTGATGTCGACCGAGGCGATGCCGAGCGATTCGACGATCAGGGCGGCGTCGCGCATCTCCTCGGGCACGGCGCCGAACAGCTGGACGGCGAGCCGCCGCTCCGCGGGGGCGGTGCGGATCAGCTGCAGGGCGCGCGGGTTTTTTTCAATCAGCGACCGGGCGTTCACCAGGTCGGTCGTCGTCCAGTCGAGCCCGCCAATTTCGCGCACCACCAGCCGGAAGGGCAGGTTGGTGTACCCCGCCAGCGGCGAGAGAAACAGGTTCGATCCAAATTCGTAGGGCCCGATGCGCACCCCGTCCAACATGCGGCCCGAAAAGCCGGCTGCAACAGAAAGCACAAGTAACCACCCGGGTTACTCTAGAGCGAGCGGTCCACCCCGCGGCGCTTGGCTACCAGCCAGTGCAGCAGGCGCAGCGTCAGCTCCGCGTCGGGCAGGCGGGAGCGCCGTTTCAGGTAATCATAGATTCGCTGCTTGGGAATGCCGAGGTAACGGGCCAGCCGAACTTTTGCGCCATAGGGCCTGAGCTCCCGTTCGATCATCGTTGCGCAGACGTTCCAGCAAGGGGTGTCGAATCCGGGCTGGCGGGTCTGGTAACCGGGTCGGCGCCGCCGCCGCCGGGCCTGATGCAGGCGCCGGGATGCGGCGGCGACCGCAGCCTCCATGACGGGTTCGAGGAACCCCCAAAATTCTATTCCGCGCGGGAGGGGAAGATCAGGCACGAGTAACCCAATAGGTTACTCGTGGATGGGGTGGGAAGACCCTAGGATACTTCAATTACAGTACGCGGGCGGGAAGGGCGCGCTTCATCCGTTGGAGGGCTTCCAGCAGGGTCGCGCGGGGGCAACCGAAATTGAGGCGGACGTGGGAACCGCGCGGCACACCGAAAAAGGCGCCAT
Organism: Opitutia bacterium; assembly: GCA_037128315.1. GTDB lineage: Bacteria > Verrucomicrobiota > Verrucomicrobiia > Opitutales > Opitutaceae > Lacunisphaera. Next base: position 7,603 of record JBAXWQ010000072.1, read on the forward strand.
CGCTCAGGCCCACGCCGTGCTGCTCGAAGTGGGCAACGGGATCGGCCAGCTTGAGCGCGGATACATTGAGCCAGGCCAGGTAGGTGGCCTCAATCGGCGCCTCGATGGTTACTCCGGGCATTTCGCGGGCGACGAAATCAAGGATCAGGTCGCGGTTGCCCCGCAGCACCTGCAGCAGTTCCTGCCGCCAGGGTTCGCAGTCGCGGTAGGCTGCTTCGCAGGCGGTGTAGCCGAAGGCGTTCACCTCGGCCATGACCCCCGCGCCGGCCCGGACGAACCGCGCGCGCAGCGTGGGATCGGGGATGATGGCCATCGAGGTGCCGAGGCCCGGGACGTTATACGTCTTGCTCGGGGCCATCAGCGTGATGGTGCGACGGGCGATATCCTCTCCGAGCAGGGCGGTCGGCACGTGCGGCAAGGCATCGAGGATCAGGTCGCAGTGGATCTCATCGGAGCACAGCACGAGATCGTGTCGGAGGCAGAACTCACCCAGGCGGAGAAGTTCATCGCGCCGCCAGACCCGGGCGACGGGATTGTGGGGATTGCAGAGGAAAAACAGTTTGGTCCGCGGGGTGACGGCGCGCTCCAGGGCCGGCCAGTCGATTTCCCAGCGGCCCGCCGGATCCAGCCGGAGCAAGACCTGCGTTGAAATCCGGCCGCTGTTTTTCGGCGCCGACATGAATGGGGGATAAACCGGCGTGAGCGTGAGTATTTCCTCCCCGGGGGCGGCAAAGGCCAGGGCGGTCAAATTGAGCCCGACCACCAGGCCGGGCAGCCAGACCACCCATGCGGGGTCGATGCGCCAGCCGTAGCGGTGCTCCATGGCTTGGACAAAGGCGTCCACGGTCGAAGCCACCGGCCGGGCATAGCCGTAGATGCCGTGGGCGACCCGCTGCTGCAGCGCCGCGACGATGGCGGGTGGCGACAGGAAGTCCATGTCCGCCACCCACAGTGGCAGGATGTCGCGGCCGGCATATTTCTGCCATTTCTGCGAGTCGGTGCCGCGGCGTTCGGGGACGTGGGTGAAGTCGAAGGTCATGAAAGGAGATACCGATTGAAACCACGGAACGGGCGGAAGCCACGGAAATTTTTGACGCGGGGGACAAAACCGTCTAACTGCACCCTCATGTCATCACCGCTGCGATTCCGGCGCGCCGAAGTCCAGGATGCCGCTTTACTGACGGAAATCGCCCTGGCCGGCAAGCGGCACTGGGGGTATCCGGACGATTGGATGGCGCAATGGCGTTTCGATCTCACGGTGGCGCCAGCCTATTTGCACCATGAGCTGGTGGTGGTGGCCGAGCTGGAGGGTGCAGTGGTGGGGTTTGCCGGGCTCTCGGAGTTGGAGGGCAGTCGGTATCTCGAGCACCTGTGGCTGCGCCCCGGGATGATCGGCCGCGGTTTTGGTCGAGCCATTTTTGAGGAGATCGTACGTCAGGCGCGCGCCGAGAATATCACCGAGCTGCAAATCAAGTCCGACCCCAATGCCGCACCCTTCTATCTGAAGATGGGGGCGGTGTGCCAGGGATCGGAGGTCTATTGGTTGCTGGGTAAATTCCGCCGGGAGGTGCCCTTGCTAGCTTATAGCGTTCGGCAGGCGGCGACGAGTTTGGTTAATTCTCTCCCATGAGTTGGCTGTTCCCGCTGATTGTTTTTGTCGTGATAGCCGGGTGGGCCATGCGGTCGGCCCTGGTTCAGCTGCGCCGGGCCGAGGCCAACGTGCGGGCGATGGCACAACGCCTGGGTCTGGCGGTGACCGAACGAAAGATCCTGGGCTACAGCGCGGATTGGGAGCTGAACGGCGTGGTCGACGGGCGGGCAGTGCGCTGCTGGACCTACACGACCGGCAGCGGCAAATCCCGGCAGAGCTGGTGCGCGGTGTCGGTGCAGCCCCGCGCCACCGGCCCCCTGGGCTTTGAGCTGCAACGGCAGGATCTGGGGACGAAGCTCATGGAATTCTTCGGCACCAAGGAAATCACGGTGGGTGATCCGGCCTTTGATGCCGCCTGGTTTGTGCGGACCAATGAACCGGATTTCCTGCGGGCGGCCCTGGTCCCGGCCATCCGCGGAAAATTCATGGCGGCGCTGGCGGGCGGGGCCAAGGGCCACTATACGCTCAAGGAAGGTGTCGTGCGCTACGCCGAGCGGGGTGGCTTTTATGCCGAACCGCTGACGGCGCGGCTGGAGCAGCAGGTCCCGTTGCTCCTCGATCTGGCCGATCTGGCGGAAGTGGCGGCGGCCAGCAAGACCTGAGCCCGCGTTGGTCGGAATGGATTGACGCCGGCGGGTCGCGGCGAAGCATCGAAGCCACCGGACCATGCTGCCTTTTCCCCTGACCATCGGCGTATTCAACAGTACCTGGGAATGGGCGTGGGCGGTTTTGAGCATTGTGCTGATCGACATCGTGCTGGCGGGAGACAATGCCGTGGTCATTGCGCTGGCGGTGCACACCCTGCCGCCGAAGCAGCGGCTCATGGGCATCATGCTGGGCTCGGGTGTGGCGGTTTTGCTGCGCGTGGGCCTGACGTTCATCGCCGCCCAGCTGCTGGTCATGAACTATGTCAAACTCATCGGCGGACTGCTCATCCTGTGGATCGCGGTCAAGCTGCTGATCGACAACACAGGGGATAAGGCCCATGGCAAAGAGGCTGGCAGCATCTGGCAGGCGGTCTGGCTGATACTCGTGGCCGACATTACCATGTCCATCGACAACGTGCTGGCCGTGGCCGGGGCCTCGAAGGGGAGTTTCCCCCTGCTGCTTTTCGGCCTGGGGTTGAGCATCCCCCTGGTGGTCTTTACCAGCAACCTGCTGGCCAAGCTGATGGATCGCTACACCGTCATCATCTACGTCGGCGCCGCGATTTTGGGCAAGGTGGGCGGGGACATGATCATGACCGACCGGCTCACCCAGGAAATTTTTCACCCGGCGGCCTGGCTGGTGCATGCCGTCGAGGGGCTGCTCGCCCTGGGGGTCATTCTGGTGGCCCTGGCCTGGCGGCGGGTTCGGCGCCCACGCCCAGCAAACCATTGACAAGCGCCGGGAGAAACCCTTTCCAAGGGCCTTTTCCGCTTATGAAACTGCGCGCCATTTTTTCCGCCCTGCTCTTCCTGGCCCTGACCCTTGCCGCCCCGGCGCAGGATAAGGCATCGGAGCAGGCTGCCCACGATGCCACGACCGCCGCGGCGGCCACCACCGTGCTGGTGCATCCCGCCAAGTCCGGCCCAACCGCTGATTTCCTGGAACACCTGGTGGATGCGGTGCTTGAGCGGTTCGATGTGAAGACCGGCGACAACACCGTCGTGCACTACGTCATAGCGGCCCTGTTTCTGGTCGGCGCCATTTTGCTGCGGCGGGTGGTCACCAACATCATCTTCAACCAGCTCAAGAAATTCGCCGCCAAGACCGAAACCACGCTGGACGACAAGCTGTTCCCGGCCCTGGAGGGGCCGGTGGCCACCTTCATCATGCTGGTCGGCATCTTCAGCGCCCTGAAGGTGCTCAAGCTTTCCGAAAACACCGACCACTTCATCGGCAACGGGGCCACCGTGGCGTTTTCCCTGAACATCTTCTGGGGGCTCCTCTGCGCGCTCGATGCCCTCCTCGACCATGCGCACGAGATCGCCTTGGAAAGACAGATGGGCGTCGCGGCCTTCATGCCGTGGATCAAGAAGTCGCTGGTCGCCGTCTTTGCGGTGATCGGCCTGCTCCTCACCGTCCAGAGCCTTGGGTACAATGTCTCCACCATCCTCTCCGGCCTGGGCATCGGCGGCCTGGCCTTTGCCCTCGCCGCGCAGGACACCATCGCGAATCTCTTCGGCTCCATCGTCGTGGCGATCGACCAGCCGTTCAAGCTCGGCGAGACGGTCAAGATCGGGGCGAACATGGGCACGGTGGAGGACATCGGGCTGCGCTCGACCAAGATCCGGCTGCTCGACAAGTCGCTCGTCATCATTCCCAACAAGCTGGTGTCGTCCGAGGCCATCGTGAACCTCTCGCGCTTCACCTCGCGCCGGGTGGAGCAGGTGCTGACCCTGACCTACGATACGACGGCGGCGCAAATGGAGGCCCTCGCGCAGGAAATTCGCGGGCTCATCCTGCAGGAGGCGGAGGTGGACCCCGCCTCCGTGATGGTTTATTTCCGTGATCTCAGCGCGTCGTCCCTCGACCTCTGGGTGGTTTACGCGACGAAGGAGGCCGATTTCCCGAAGCACATGGCCCTGCGGCAGCGGCTCAACCTCGCCTACCTGCGCACGGTGGCGGCGCGGGGCTTGGCGTTCGCCTATCCCACCACGGTCATGCATCTCGACGGCCCGATCGCCAAACAGCTCGTGGAGCAAAAGGGGTAGAGGGCGGGGCCCGGGTCGCGCCGCAGCCTGGGCGCAGGCGGATCAATCCAGCGTCTGCCGGTAGCGTTTCACGCCGACGCTCATGGCGGCGGCGAGAAAGAGCAGGAGGGGCCAAAGCTCGGGCAGAATCTCGGACGCGCTGTTGCCCTTGAGCAAAATGCCACGGGCAATGCGGAGAAAATGGGTGTTGGGCAGGCAGGTGCCGATCCATTGGGCCCACTCCGGCATGCCGCGGAAGGGGAACATGAAGCCGGAGAGCAAAATCGAGGGCAGGAAAAAGAAGAAGGCCATCTGCACGGCCTGCAGCTGGTTTTTCGCGAGCGTGGAAAAAGTGATGCCCATCGCAAGGTTGGCTGCGATGAAGAAGAGGGACACGGCATAGAGCAGGGCAAAGCTGCCCACCATCGGCACATGGAAGATGAAATGTGCCGCCAGGAGAATAAGGGTCACCTGGACGTAACCGACGGCGATGTAGGGGAGGATTTTTCCCGCCATCACCTCAAAGGGCCGGACGGGCGTGGCCAGCAGATTTTCCATGGTGCCGCGCTCCCGCTCGCGCGTGATCGCCAGGGCGGTGATGACCACCATCGTCATGGTCAGCACCACGCCCATCAGACCGGGAACAATGTTGTACTGGGTGATGTTCTCCGGGTTGTAATGGGCATGGATACGGAAATCCACCGGCCCCGGCCGGCCCTGCAGCCGGGCCAGCGGGCCGGGCAGGTCGTGGTTGAAGACGGTGTCGGCCAGGGCGCGCACGGCGGACATCGCCGGGCCGACGGCCGCGGGATCCGTGGCATCAGCTTCGATGAGCACTGACGGATGCTCGCCGCGGAGCAGGCGGCGGGAAAAATCCTCCGGAATATTGATGACGAACTGCACGTCGCCGAGTTGCAGGAGGCGCTGCGCCTCGGCCTCGGTCGCGGCTTCGCGCAGCAGGGTGAAGTAACCGCTATTCTTAAGCGCCGCCACCAGCGTGCGGGCGAACGGGCCCTGATCAGCGGCCCGGATGGCGGCCGGCAGGTGCTTGGGGTCAGAGTTGATGGCGAAGCCGAAGATGATGAGCTGCATCAACGGGATCCCGATCATCAGGGCGAACGTCACGCGATCGCGCTTCATCTGGATGAACTCCTTCAATACGATCGCCCAGAAGCGATGGAACGTGAAGCGGGGAGGGCTCAAGTGAAATTGTCCTCCGCCGTGTTCATCAGGCTGATGAATACATCCTCCAGCCCGGAGCGGACCTGTTGCCACTCGTGGCGCGCATCACTGAGGGCGGCGATGGTTGCGGCGAGTTGACCGACGTTGCGACCGCTGACATGCAGCGTATTGCCGAAAGCCACGACCTGCTCGACCCCGGGGCGGTTGCGCAGCGTCTCCGCCAAGGCCGGAAGATCAGGACCGGTGACAGTCCAGGTGGTCAGTCCGGCGGTGGTCAGCACAGCCTCCAGGGTGCCTTGCGCCAGCAGCTTTCCGTAAGCGAGGTAGGCAAGTCGGTGGCAGCGCTCCGCCTCGTCCATGTAGTGGGTGGTGATCAGCACGGTGAGGCCCTCGGCGGCCAGCCGATGAATCTCGTCCCAGAACTCACGCCGGGCTTTCGGGTCCACGCCGGCGGTCGGCTCGTCGAGGAGCAGGAGCTGCGGCGAGTGGATGAGGCAGGCGGCGAGAGCCAGCCGCTGCTTCCAGCCGCCAGAAAGCTGCCCGGCCAGCTGG
>JBAXWQ010000073.1:0-13630 GCA_037128315.1 Opitutia bacterium
GAGCGCGGGTTCCAACGCTTGGTCTGGTGACCGAGGTGAACGCCGGCATCGAGGAGGTCTTTAGGAGTAATATTCATGGGATCTATGTCGTAACGGGACACAGGTCGGCCAACTGGGCCGCCTTGCGATCGTAACTGCGATTTAGGTTATGGGTTGAAGGAACAGGAAAGGCCGAAAACAGACATGCCCCCCACCCTTGGCAAGACCGATTCTTTGAATTTTTCCCGGAGCATTTGGTTTTCTTCAGGGAGTCGATCCAACTCGCTCGCCATGGCCATCTTCAATATCATGCACCGCAATCATTTAACATATTTAACCCGACAAGAAATGGTTGGGTGTAGGTCGGGCTTTACGCCCGACAAGCAACGCCAAAATGTCGGGGGTAAACCCCGACCTACCTAAACCTCAGCCACGCCGAATATCACGTCCGCGCGCCCAAGCCTGAATCAGGCGCTCTTCTTGCGGGACAAATACAGCATCACCCCCCCAAAGAGGGCAAAGATGGCGCCCCACAGGAGATTCACGTTCTGCCCGAGCGAATGTGCGGTGTAGATGGCGGGGTCGGAGACAAAGCCGTAGGCGACCAGAATGATCCCGAGGATAAGAAAGAGGAGCCCCATGGGCAGGCGGATATCGAGTTGCATGAGCGTCGGGGGTTGGGGTTACCGGAAGATGATGTTGAGGACCAGGGTGGCGCTGAGCACGAGCACGCCGAGCACCGCCGGGCGCGCGTACCAGGGCGTACCCGCGTCGTCCTTGGCTTTCTCCGTGAGCGAGTAGACCAGCCCGCGCAGCTCATCATCGGTGCGATTGGGCTTCGTCGCGAGCGAGATGAAGAGCGTGCCGAGAAAGCAGCCCGAGAAGGCAAAGATGGCCATCCAGAAACTCTGGGCCATCGAGCTGGCAAAGAGCTGGTGCACGCCCATCCAGCCGCCCTTGAGCAGGCTGGCGGTCTCACCGACCGGCAGGGTGTTGCCCTGAAAAATCGCGGCGGTCACCGTGCCGATGAGCAGGCCGAAGAAGGCGCCGTGGCCCGTGGCGCGTCGCCAGAACATGCCGAGCAAAAAGATGGCGAAGAGCGGGGCGTTCACGAAGCCGAACACCAGCTGGAGCATGTCCATGATGTTGTTGAATTTTGCGGCGGCATAGGCGCAGACCGCGCTGATCAGGAGCCCCACGACGGTGGTGACGCGGCCGACCTTGATGAGGTGGGCGTCCGAGGCGTCCGGGTTGAACCACCGCTGGTAGAGATCGTAGGTCCAGACCGTGTTGAAGGCCGTCACATTGCCGGCCATGCCGGACATGAAGGACGCCATCAGCGCGGTCAGCCCGATGCCGAGCAGGCCGTGCGGAAAGTATTTCGCCAGCATGGCCGGGACGACCATGTTGTAGTCGGGGTTGCCGTCCGCGCCGATGGGGAGCGCCAGCCCGGCGGTGCCGCCCTTGTGGTAGAGGGCGATGGCCAGCATGCCGGGCAGAATGACCAGCGCCGGGAACAACATCTTCGGGATCGCGGCGATCAACGGCGTGCGCCGGGCGGAGTTCATGTCCTTGGCGGCCATGGCGCGCTGGATGACGAGGAAGTCCGTGCACCAATAGCCGAAGGAGAGCACAAACCCGAGGCCCGCCACGAGGCCGAACCACTCGATGCCGATGGGGTTGGCGACGGGGCTGCCCATGTGCGCCCACGAGGAACTCCACGCCCCCGGCATGCCCTTGGTGACGGAATAGGCGTCAAGGTTGGTCATCAGCCCGTGCCACCCGCCAATGTCCTGCAGACCGAGGATGACGAGCGGCAAAAAACCGAGCACGATCAGGAAGAACTGCAGCACCTCGTTGTAGATGGCGGAGGTAAGGCCGCCGGTATAGATATACACCAGCACGATCAGGCTGGAGACGAGAATGCAGCCGTCGAAATTCCAGCCCAGGATCGCGTTGAGCAGCTTGGCGAGGGCGAACATCGAGATGCCGGAGGAGAACACCGTCATCACGGCGAAGGACAGGGCGTTGAACGTCCGGGTCTTCTCGTCGAAGCGGAGCTTGAGGTACTCGGGCACGGAGCGCGCCTTGGACCCGTAGTAGAATGGCATCATGAAGATGCCGACGAACACCATCGCCGGGATGGCGCCGATCCAGTAGAAGTGGCTCGTCGCGATGCCATACTTGGCGCCGGACGCCGCCATGCCCATGACTTCCTGCGCCCCGAGATTGGCACCAATGAAGCCGAGGGCGCAGATCCAGGCCGGCAGGGAGCGGCCGGACTCGAAGAAATCCGAACTCGTCTTCATGTAGCGGCGGATGGTCCAGCCGATGCCGATGACGAAGACGAAGTAGGTCGCCAGGATCAGGTAATCGACCGGGGCCAGTTCCAACAGGACGGTGCTGGTCACGGCGAATAGCGGGGGAAGCGAGAGAACATGCATGGGGTAAATGGGAGCGCAGTCTGAACCAAAAGAGCGGGGTAGCTCGCCGAGCGTCGGCCCAAAACTGATGCCGGGCCGGTTCCCCGGCGCAAGCTGCAAAGACGTTATGACGCCGCTCTTGTAACCGGTGGACTCGCTACTGGAGGGCTCGCGTCCCGGCGAGCCGGGCGTACTCGACGGCAGGAACGGAAGCCGAATAGGCGTGTTTGCAAAATGCCTTGTCATCGCGAGGCCCGCAGCCGCGGGCCGTGGCGATCCAGCCCTTCGACCAGCCCGGGGCCCTGAGCCTGTCGAAACAGATGGATTGCTTCGTTGGGCCACCCGATGGCCCTCCTCGCAATGACATTTTTGCCAACACGCCTTTATTGAATCTGCAAACCGGGGTCACCGACCCCGGCTACATTGTCATCAAAACTGCCCTAGCCCTGCCGCCGCACCGTCGCCCCGTCCATCCACGTGGCGCCGATCAGCGTCGCCCGGGGAAATTCCTGCACGCCGGTTTCGTTGTTATGGATCTGGCTGACCACCATGTCCACCGCGGCCTCCCCCGTCACATGGTTGTGCTGGTTCATGCCCGCCACCTCGGGGCGGGTGGCGCGCCATTCGAGCTGGATGACCCCAGTATCCTGGGGAATTCGCCGGCCCGCCGCCTTCAACCACGAAAGGACATTGTTATAGAGGGTGAAGACGACGTCGGGGCGGTGACGGTCGAGCCAAACCCGGAACAGTTCCGACTGCGTGTCAGCCTCCGGCCCCGGACTGTAGATGGGCACGCGACTCGCCTTCGGGATCAGCCGCTGCGCAGTCTGGTAACCCGCCGAGAATCGCCGTTCCACCAGCGCATCAATCACGTCGTCGATCACGAGCCCCGGTCGGCGATAGCCGAGCGCGAGCGCCTGGGCAAAGGCCAGCAGCACCAGGTTGTGATGATCCACGCTGCAGAAGGATAACGCCGGCGCACTCGTCCGCACCCCCGTGACCACACAGGGAAACTGCTCCCAGACCGGCTGCATGGCCTCCGGCAGATGGTTGGTATCCATCAGGCCCACCAGCACCAGGCCCTTGATCCCCCGGGCGCGGAGAATCCGCAGCCAGCGGGCGGCGTCCAGCGTCGGGTCATGCAGCCAGAAGCGGTCGAAGCCATAGCCGAGCTTCGCCGCCCGGCTCTCGCAGCCCTCCACATAGGTGGACAGGGTCGGGTGCGTGCGGAAGGCCTGTCGGTCGCGGTTCGCGTTCACCAGGGCGAGCTTGGCCTGCAGGCGGGAGGTGCGACTGGAACGCAGCTGCGCCATCAGGTGGGCCACGACCGGGTCGGGCTGGTACCCCAGCTTGTCCGCCGCCTTCTGGATCCGACGGCGCGTGCGCTCGGGTATCTGGGGGTTGCCGCGCAGGGCCAGCGAGACGGAGTATTTCGACAGGCCCACGGCGCGGGCGATGTCATTGAGCGTCGGACGGGGCATGGCGCAGGCGGGTGGCTCCGGGGTTTCCCCGATTTTCACCTAACGGTCAAGTAAATGCGCGGCGCAACAGGCTGGTCGCCGCGGCCCGGGGGCCTTAGCGTGCCATGTTAGCTTCCGGTGTCGGCTCCCCCCGCCCGGTCCCGCCTCGCTCCCCATGTATACCCTCGGCATCGATTTCGGCACCAACTCGGTCCGCGCCCTGGTGGTCCGCTGCGCCGATGGGGCGGAGCTGGGCAGCTGCGTCGTCCCCTACCCCAGCGGCCAGGAAGGCGTGCTGCTTGATCCCCGCGATCATCATCTGGCCCGCCAGCATCCGGCGGACTATCTCTTCGGCCTGGCCAAGAGCGTCACAGGCGCCCTCGCCGCCGCCAAAAAAACCCGCGGCTTCGACGCCGCCCAGGTCATCGGCCTCGGCGTCGACACCACCGGCTCCAGCCCGATCCCGGTCGACGCGCGGAACGTCCCCCTCGCCATGGCGAAGAAATGGGCGCGGAACCTCCACGCCCAATGCTGGCTGTGGAAGGACCACACCAGCTGGCGCGAAGCCGCCCAGATCACCGCCCTCGCCGCGTCGCACCGCCCGCAATACATCGCCAAGTGCGGCAACACCTACTCCTCCGAGTGGTTCTGGTCCAAGATCTGGCATTGCCGCAACGTCGCCCCCGCCGTTTTCTCCGCCGCCTATTCCTGGGTGGAACTGTGCGACTGGGTGCCGTCCGTGCTGGCCGGCATCACCGACCCGCGCCAGGTCAAGCGCGGCATCTGTGCCGCCGGCCACAAGGCGCTCTATTCCGCCGCCTGGCGCGGCCTGCCGGACAAGGAATTCCTCACCCTGCTCGACCCGGCCCTCGCCGACCTGCGCGACCGGCTTTACGCCAAGGCCCATGACGCCAACGAACCGGCCGGTTCGCTCTGCGCCGCGTGGGCCCAGCAGCTCGGCCTGCCCGTGGGCCTCCCGATCGCGATTGGCGAGTTTGATGTCCACTACGGCGCCATCGGCTGCGGCGTGGCGGAGGGCACCTTGGTCAAGGTCATCGGCACCTCCACCTGCGACTGCGGCGTGGTCTCGGCCAAGAAACCCATGCCCGACATCCCGGGCATCTGCGGCATCGTGCCCGGCGCGATTCTGCCCGGCTACTACGGCCTCGAGGCCGGCCAGTCCGCCGTCGGTGACATCTTCAAGTGGTGGGTCGAGGTCGTGTGCGAGGGCGACCCCGCCCGTCACGCCCGCCTCACGCAGGAAGCCGCGCGGCAAAGGCCCGGCCAGAGCGGCCTGCTCGCCCTCGACTGGCAGAACGGCAACCGCACCATCCTCGTCGACCCACTGCTCACCGGCCTCATTGTGGGCTGCACGCTCCATACGACGCAGGCCGAGATCTACCGTGCCCTCATCGAGGCCACGGCTTTCGGCGCCCGCGCCATCATCGAGCGATTGAAGGAATACGGCGTGCCGATCGACCGCGTCGTCTGCGCCGGGGGCATCGCGGAGAAAAACCCGCTGCTCATGCAAATCTACGCCGATGTCACCGGCTGCACGATGCTGGTCTCCGGCTCCAGCCAGGCCTGCGCCCTCGGCGCCGCCGTCTCCGCCGCCGTGCTGGCCGGGGCCCACCCCGATTTCCCGACGGCCCAGCGCAAAATGACCTCGCTGAAAAAAATCGCCTATCAACCGAAGCCGGCCGCGCAGAAAACCTACCACCAGCTCTATGCCCTGTATCGTCAGGTCCATGATTCCTTCGGCGGCCGGAACAAGTCCGCCGATCTCTCCCGGGTCATGAAAGAACTGCTGGCGCTGAAACAACCCCAGTAATCTTTCTCTTTCTCTTAATCTTTCTCTCGGCCTCAAACCACCACGCCAGCTCCCTCCCCATGGAGAAAGAGAACGAGAAAGATTATGAGAAAGATTTCCATCCCTCTAACACCATGAATCCCCCCACCCTCCTCGCCCCTCTGCCTTACTTGGGTCTCGCCGTCTTCTGCCTCGGCACCGTGATCCTCGCCCGCGCGGCTGAATCGACGGCCACCCTCGCGATCGACGCCACCAAACCCGGCCCGGTCATCAACAAGAATCTCTACGGCCAGTTCTCGGAGCACCTCGGCCATTGCATCTACGAGGGCATCTGGGTCGGCCCCGACTCGCCCATCCCCAACACCAAGGGCTACCGCAACGACGTGCTCGCCGCGCTCAAGACCCTCGCGGTCCCGCAACTCCGCTGGCCCGGCGGCTGTTTCGCCGACGAGTACCACTGGAAGGACGGCATCGGCCCGCGCGAGACGCGGCCCTCCATGTTCAACTCCCACTGGGGCGGCGTCGTGGAGAACAACCATTTCGGCACGCACGAGTTCCTCGATCTCTGCGAGCTGCTCGGCATCGAGCCCTACGTCTGCCTCAACGTCGGCAGCGGCACCGTGCAGGAGGCCATGGAGTGGGTCGAGTACATGACCTCCCCCGCCAGCTCCCCCATGGCCAACATGCGCCGGGCCCATGGCCGCGACCAACCCTGGAAGGTGCCCTACCTCGCGGTCGGCAACGAAAGCTGGGGCTGCGGCGGCAACATGACCGCGGCGTTCTACGCCGACAATTACAAGCGCTACAATACCTTCATCAAGAATTATGTCCCCGGCGACGCCAACCGCATCCAGCGCATCGCCTGCGGACCCAACGAAGCGAACTATGAATGGACCGAGACCATGATGAAGAATGTCCCGGCCCACCAGATGAACGGCCTCGCCCTGCACTATTACACCATTCCCACCGGCGACTGGAAAAAGAAGGGCTCCGCCACGGACTTTGACGAGGGACAGTATGCGGCGACCCTGCGCCACACGCTCAAGATGGAGGAGCTCATCACGAAGCACTCCGCCATCATGGACAAATACGACCCCGACAAGAAAGTCGGGCTCGTCGTCGACGAGTGGGGCATCTGGACCGATGTCGAGCCGGGCACCAACCCCGGCTTCCTCTATCAACAGAACTCGCTGCGCGACGCCCTCCTCGCCGCCATCAACCTCCACCTCTTCCAGGCGCACGCCGACCGCATCACCATGGCGAACATCGCGCAGATGGTGAACGTCCTCCAGGCGATGATCCTCACCGACAAGGAGAAGATGATCGTCACGCCCACCTACCATGTCTTCGAGATGTTCAAGGTCCACCAGGGCGCCACCGCCCTGTCCCTCACCCTCACGACCCCTGACTATGTGGTCGGCGAAACCAAGATCCCCGCGGTCAGCGCCTCCGCCTCGCGCGATGCCGCCGGCAAGATCCATGTCTCGCTGACCAATGCCAACCCGGGCACGGCGATCACGATCAGCGCCGCGCTCACCGGCGTGACGGCCAAGTCAGTCTCCGGCCGCATCCTCACGGCCCCGGCCGTCACTGCGCACAACACCTTCGCCGCCCCGCACGCGGTGGAGCCGGCCAAGTTCGAGGGCGCGGCAATGGCCAACGGCAAGCTCACGATCAATCTGCCGGCCAAGTCGGTCGTCATGCTCACGCTGGAATGAACACCTGTTCCTGTCATTCTGAGCGAAGCGAAGAATCCATGCATCCGACTATCCAATCACGTTCGTTGCCGTGGATTCTTCACTCCGTTCAGAATGACATTTCGTAGATCGATCCGCGGTCATCTGTGTGATCCGTGGTTAAACTCATCCCCCCATGAAACTCTCCCCCGCCGAAATCTGGTTCGTCTGCGGTTCGCAGCACCTCTACGGCCCCGGCCCGCTCAAGCAGGTCGCCGCCAACGCTCGTGCCGTCGCCCACGCCCTCGGCGCCTCGCCACACATCCCGGTCAAGATCGTGTTCAAGGCGCTGCTCACCACGCCCGACGAGATCACCCAGCTCTGTCTCGACGCCAATGCCGACGCCAAGTGCGCCGGCCTCATCCTCTGGATGCACACGTTTTCGCCGTCGAAGATGTGGATCCGCGGCCTGACCTCGCTCAAGCGGCCGTTCTGCCACCTCCATACCCAGTTCAACCGCGATCTGCCCTGGGGCACGATCGACATGGACTTCATGAACCTCAACCAGGCCGCCCATGGCGACCGCGAGGCCGGGTTCCTGCACACGCGCCTCCGCCTCGGCCGCAAGGTGGTCGTCGGCCACTGGAGCGATGACGAGGTCCAGCAGCGCCTCGGCGCCTGGGTCCGCGTCGCCCGCGCCTGGCACGACTGGCAGGGGGCGAAGTTCGCCCGATTCGGCGACAACATGCGCCAGGTCGCCGTCACCGAGGGCGACAAGGTCGCCGCCGAGATCCGCTTCGGCTTTGCCACGAACGGCTACGGCATAGGCGACCTCGTCGCAAAAATCTCGGACGTCGGCATCCACGACAAGCACATCGACCGGCTCTGTGCCGAGTACGAAACCACCTACACGGTCGCGCCGGAGCTGCACCAAGGCGGTGCCCGCCACGAATCCCTGCGCTACGGCGCCCGCATCGAGCTCGGCCTGCGCGCCTTCCTCGCGGCCGGCGGCTTCAAGGGCTTCACCACGACCTTCGAGGATTTGCACGGCCTCCGCCAGCTGCCCGGCCTCGCCGTCCAGCGGCTGATGGCCGACGGCTATGGCTTCGGCGCCGAGGGCGACTGGAAGACGGCCGCGCTCCTCCGGGCCATGAAAGTCATGGGCGACGGCTTGCCCGGCGGGACGTCCTTCATGGAGGACTACACGTATCACCTCTCCCCCAAAGGGCACCAAGTGCTCGGTTCGCACATGCTGGAGGTCTGCCCAAGCATTGCCGCCACCAAGCCTGCCCTCGAGTGCCATCCGCTGGGCATCGGCGGCCGGGAAGACCCTGTGCGCCTGGTCTTCGACGCCCCCGCCGGTCCGGCCCTCAACGCCTCGTTGGTCGACCTGGGCAGCCGTTTCCGTCTCATCGTGAACGAGGTCACCGCCGTCAAGCCCCCCAAACTACCCATGCTCCCCGTCGCCCGCGCCGTGTGGGAATGCCAGCCCGACTTTAAGACCGCCTGCGCCGCGTGGATCTACGCCGGCGGCGCGCACCACACCGGCTACAGCTACACGGTCACCACCGAGATGCTGGAGGACTTCGCCGAGATCGCCGGCATCGAGCTGGTCGTCATCGACGCGGACACCAAGTTGCGCGAATTCAAGCAGACCCTGCGCAACAACGAGGCCTATTACCACTTGAACCAAGGCTTCCGGACCTGACTCAAATTAACCACAGAATACGCAGAATACACCGAAGCAGAATCATCTCTTTCTCCACTATGTATTCCGTGTTTTCTGTGGTTAACTTCATTCCCCCATGCTGACCGAACTCAAACGCGAAGCCTACGAGGCCAATCTCCTCCTGCCCAAGCACGGGCTGATCAACCTGACTTTCGGCAACGCCAGCGCGCTCGACCGCGCCCAGGGCATATTCGCCATCAAGCCCAGCGGCGTTGACTACGCGGAGCTCAAGGCCTCGGACCTGGTGCTGGTCGACCTCGAGGGCAAAAAGGTCGAGGGCAAGCTCAACCCCTCCTCCGACACGCCGACCCACCGCCGGCTCTACCTCGCCTTCAAGGCCATCGGCGGCATCGTCCACACGCACAGCGCGCACGCGACCGCCTTCGCCCAGGCCGGACGGCCCGTGCCCATTTTGGGCACCACCCACGCCGATTATTTTCAGGGCGAGATCCCCGTCACCCGGAAAATGACGGCGCATGAGATCGGCGACGGCGCCTACGAATGGGAGACCGGCAGTGTGATTGTTGAGCGCTTCAAGGCCCTCGACCCGCTTGACTGCCCCGCCGTGCTGGTCAACCGCCATGCGCCTTTCACGTGGGGCGTCACCGTCGCCAAGGCCGTCGAGGTCGCGATCGCCGCCGAGTACTGCGCCCACCTCGCGCTCATGTCGCTGCAACTGGAGCCAAAGTTGGCCTCCCTTGAACCCGAGCTGCTCGCCAAGCATTTCAAGCGCAAGCATGGTCCAGGCGCCTATTACGGCCAGCGCAGCGGGCATTAATATCCCCAAGTTATTGCTCCCATTCATCCATGGTCGAAGATCCTCTACCAGTAGCGACGAGCGCCAGCGAATCGTTGTCGTCGGCTCGCTGGCGCTCGCCGCTACCCCCGAACCAAGCTTCGGAGTATATGAGCCAGCGCCCATGAATGCTTTCCGGCCTTGAACCCAGCTCCCGCGTCCCGAACATGAAATTACCCCTGAAAATAGCCGGCGCCCTCACCCTGGCGGCCCTGCTTGCTCCCCTTATGACCTCCTTATCCGCCGCCCCGAATGTCACCGCCCAGCCCTTTGGTACCGTCGATGGTCAGGCCGTGCAGCTCTACACGCTGCGCAATGCCAGCGGGGCGGAAGCCACCATCACCAACTACGGCGGCATCGTCGTGACCCTGGTGGTGCCGGATCGCCACGGCCAGCCGGTCGACGTCGTGCTGGGCTACGAGCAGCTGGCCGGTTACCTGCAGACGACGCCCTACTTCGGCGCCTTGATCGGGCGCTACGGCAACCGGATCGCCGGGGGCAAGTTCACCCTCGAGGGGAAAACCTACCCGCTCGCCAAGAATGACAAGGCCAACACCCTGCACGGCGGCACCAAAGGCTTCGACAAGGTCGTCTGGCAGGCCCGCGTGGGGGACAGCAAAATCGGCGCGGCCCTCGAATTGTCCTACCGCAGCAAGGACGGCGAAGAGGGTTACCCCGGCAACCTGGACGTGAAAGCGGTCTACACCCTGACCAACGACAACGCGCTGCGCCTCGATATCACCGCGCATACCGACCAGACGACGGTGCTCAACCTCACCCATCATTCCTACTTCAACCTCGGCGGCCGCGGTGACGTCCTCGACCACCTCGTGACGATCAACGCCGACCGCTTCACCCCGGTCGGCAGCGGCTTGATTCCGACCGGCGAGTTGCGGGCCGTCGCCGGCACGCCGTTCGATTTCCGTCAATCCACCGCCATCGGCGCCCGCATCAACGCCGCCGACGAACAACTCAAGGCCGGCGGCGGCTACGATCACAACTGGATCGTCAACCAGCCGCAGGCGGGCGAACTCGGCCTGCAGGCCCGCGTCGAGTGCCCGCGCACCGGCATCGTCCTCGAGGTTTCCTCGACCGAACCGGCCGTCCAGTTCTATTCCGGCAATTTTCTCGATGGCTCGATCACGGGCAAGCGCGGCCAGGTTTACGCCCGCCGCAACGCCTTCTGCTTCGAACCCCAGCATTATCCCGATTCACCGAACCAGCCCGCATTCCCCTCGACCGTGCTGCATCCCGGCCAGACCTACACCAATACCATTGTGTACCGTTTGTCCGTGGCCCGCTGAGATCAACCCGCCCTTTCTTCCCACGCCTCGTATAGATGATTTCGTATAAAAGTGGCAAATCGCGGGTAGGGCGAATCCTCCGGATGAGCCGTTCGGCCGTTCGGCTCATCCGGAGGATTCGCCCTACCCATTGAGAGCCAGCGCCCACCCCTTTCCCCCAATCGCAGCCTAGTTAACCCCTCCCATGCTATCAACCACCCTCCCCCTGTTCGCCATGACGGCGACCTCAACCCCCAACACTACGCTCGGCGGCCTGGACTGGCTGGCCATCGGCGGCTACTTCGGCATTTTGGCCGGTGTCGGCTGGTGGGTGGTGAGCAAGGCCAAGAAGACGACCGACGACTATTTTCTCGCCGGCCGCAATCTCGGCTGGTGGGTGATCGGCGCCTCGATCTTTGCCTCGAACATCGGCTCCGAGCACATCGTCGGGCTCGCCGGCTCCGGCGCCACCGATGGCGTCGCCCTGGCCCATTACGAACTGCATGCCTGGTGTCTCCTCGTGCTGGCCTGGGTGTTCGTGCCGTTCTATGCCCGGTCGCGCGTGTTCACGATGCCGGAGTTTCTCGAGCGCCGCTTCTGCGGCCGTTCCCGCACCATGCTCTCCTGGGTTTCGCTGGTGACGTTCGTCGTCTCCAAGATTGCCGTCGGCATCTTCGCCGGGGGCGTCGTCTTCTCCACCTTGCTGCCCGAAATCAGTATCTCGGTCGGCGGTTTCGTGATCGACAGCTTTTGGATCGGCTCGGTCGCCGTGGTGCTCCTGACCGGCCTTTACACGACCCTCGGCGGCATGCGCGCCGTGGCGTACAACGATGCCGTCCAGGTCGTGGTGCTGATCGGCGGCTCGGCCCTGCTCACCTTCTACGGGCTGCACAAGCTCGGTGGTTGGGGCGAACTGCGCGCCCTGTGCGGCTCGGAGATGTTCAACCTCTGGAAACCGCTCGTCCCCGCCGGCCAGATCGCCACCTGGGCACCGGTCAAGGAACTGAACGAGTCCGGTGCGATCGTGCGCCAGGCCTGGTACTTCAACAGCAATTACCCCTGGCTCGGCATGGCGATCTGCGCCCCGGTCATCGGCCTCTGGTATTGGTGCACCGACCAATACATCGTGCAGCGCGCACTCGGCGCCCCGAACGAGACCGTCGCGCGGCAAGGCTCCATCTTCGCCGCCTTCCTCAAGCTGTTTCCCGTCTACCTCTTCATCATTCCCGGCCTGATCTACTTCGCCCTGGTCAAGGCCAACAAGATCCCGGAACTCACCGCCCACCAGGATGCGCAGGGCGCATTCCCCCTCATGGTGAAGTACCTCCTCCCCGCCGGCCTCCGCGGCATCGTTGTCGCCGGCCTGCTCTCGGCCCTGATGGGGTCGCTGGCCGGCGTGTTCAACGCCTGCTCCACCCTCTTCACCATCGACATCTACCAGAAGCGCCACCCCCACGCGTCCCAGGAAAAACTGGTCAGTGTCGGCCACACCGCGACGATCGTCATGGTGTTGATCTCCCTCGCGTGGATCCCGGTCGTGAAGGGTGCCCACGGTCTGTACGGCTATCTCCAATCCGTGCAGGGGTACCTGGCCCCGCCCATTTTCGTGGTGTTCTTCTTCGGCGTGTTCTGGAAACGCCTCAATGCCGCCGGCTGCCTTTGGGCCATGATTATCGGCTTTGTCGTCGGACTGTTCCGCATGCTGGTCGACACCCCGATCACCCTGTCGAGCGGCAGCTTTCATTATGCGAACGGCTCGTTCCTCTGGATCGTGAGCAACATCAACTTCCAGTACTTCAGCATCCTCATCACCCTCATCTCCGCCGTGGTCATGGTCACGGTGAGCTACGCCACCCCGGCACCGGACGACAAGGCGATCGAGGGGCTGACCTTCGCCACCGCCACCGCCGAGAACCGCGCCCACACCACCGCCAGCTGGTCCTGGCGCGAGGTGGCTGCCTCCAGCTTCGTCATGGCGTGCATCATCGGGGCGTACCTCTACTTCACGGGCTGAGCCCTTTCCCGTTATCCAGTAGAACCGGGTGTGGCCTGCGGTAGGGGCCGTTGCCCCCAACGGCCCAAGCGTTTGTAGGTCGGGGTTTATCCCCGACACGGTTGGTGTGGTGTCGGGCGTAAAGCCCGACCTACAGCAACAACCCGCGCCTCGGCTCGGTGGTCACAGCCGCCGCTGCCAAGTCAAGATCACTTGGTAGCATGATATTTTTTCGCACCTCTCCCAACCCGCTCAGCAGTATCGGCTGAGAATCATTTTTGCGCTAATTGCCTATATCCGTGCTGATCGGTGCAATCCGTGGTTAATTCCGGCTGCATGATGCCAAATTAGGCTGCCCCATTTTCGTGGTCCGGCGGTGGCCAGAAAAACCCGTTGACAGACTGGGGTCGCGTGAGCACTTATGCACCTCTCTTGATGCAGAGTGGAGCAGCCTGGTAGCTCGTCAGGCTCATAACCTGAA
>JBAXWQ010000074.1:0-13275 GCA_037128315.1 Opitutia bacterium
TCAGTAACCTTTTTCCACGCCGCCACCTGGACCGGTGTGTAGATGCCGGGCTCGCGCCCGCCGAAGGCGGAGTTGCCCTCCATCGCCATCGTGGCCTCGGCGATGAGCAGGCCCGCGCTGGCGCGCTGGGCGTAGTACTCGACTGCGAGGTCGGTCGGGTTGTGATCGGCGTCGGCCCGGCAGCGCGTGAGCGGCGCCATCATGATGCGGTTCTTGAGTTCCAAGGAGCCCAGGGTGACGGGCGTGAAGAGGGAGTCGTGCGGCATGGAGGATCTTTGACGTGGTTGGTGGGGCGAAACCGGTTCGGTTCCGGGTGAACCCTTACGGCAAGCCAGTTTTGCCCATTAATCAAATGGCTTTGGGGTAAATTTCAGGAAACGCGCAGCTGATCTCTCGCGGCCGGTCAGACTGCCCAAAAAATGCATCCGCAAAAAACCTCGAGTAACCCAATTGGTTACTCGAGGTTTTTACACGGGCGCGATCCGGTTGGACCCGATCAGTCGGGTTAGGCCTGGGCAGGAAATGGTCTGCCAGGGCGCCGCGGGATGACGGACCGCGCCACGAATGAAATCCGGTCCGGCGACAAGCGCCGACCCCACCCCCGACCGATTACGGAATAACCAGCACCACCGCCGTGCGGGCCGGGATGCTGAGGGTGCCGGCTTTCGGGTCGAAACGGGCCTCGCGCGCGCGCGGGTCGCCTGCGGTGATGGCCGCCTGCACAGGATGCGGAACCCAGGGCTTGGCTGCTTCAGTGGGCAGGGGAATTGTCCGCGAGACGATGTCGGCATTGATGGCGTACAGCACCTCGGCGAAACCCGCGCCGGGATAACCGCGGCCCTCGAGGTGTCCGACCATGACGCTCGGCCGGCCGGCCGGTCCGGTGTTGAGCAACTGGAGGCGTTGTTTCACGTCGGCGGCCGTGCGAAGGCGAAACAAGGTCGAGCTTTGCCGGATCCGCAGCAGGTCGAGGGTCGCCGCGAAGGTG
This sequence comes from Opitutia bacterium, assembly GCA_037128315.1. Classification (GTDB taxonomy): domain Bacteria; phylum Verrucomicrobiota; class Verrucomicrobiia; order Opitutales; family Opitutaceae; genus Lacunisphaera. The sequence goes on from JBAXWQ010000074.1 coordinate 989, forward strand.
AAGCGGATGTCCTCCGGTGCCGGGGCGATTTCTGCCGCCCGCGCCAGCAGCGGCTGCATCTGCGGCCAGCTGCTCTCGTTGTCCCAGGCCGGGGGCAGGCCGGTGCCGAAATGGTTCGTCGTCAGCGTCCAGTCCAGGCGGTTGAAGGCGTCGCCGGAGTTAAAGCTGTTTCGATCGAAGGATTTGCTCCGGAGAATTTCCTGGCCGGCGTGCAGGTAGGCGATGCCCTGGCTGAAGAGCACGAGCGCGTTGCCGAGCACTTGGACCCGGGCCCGGTCGGCTCGCGGGGTGGCGGGCGGCAGGCGGAGCGTGTTGCTGTCGAAGAGGGTGAGGTTGTCGTGATTTTCGACGTAGTTGACGACCTCGCCGGGCTCGACGACGAAGCCGGCCGGCTGGTCTCCGTAGGCGAATTCCGCCAGGGTGCGGGTGCGGCCGTCCGCACCCTGCAGGGAGAAATCACGGCCACTGCCGGCGAGCCCGACTCGCACCAAATCGGCGGCTGCGGCCAACTCCGCAGTGGTGTCGCGTCCGGCATTGGCCGGGTTCGGCGCGTAGTGCAGGCCGTTCAGCCAGCCCTGGGCAGACAACGCCGCCCCGCTGTCGCCGGCCCGACCACCCCTCGCCGCATCACGCATCCGGTCACTGAAGGTGCCGATGCCGCTGTGCTGGAGGCTCAGCTGCGACGCCTGGACAAAGCGCGCGCCGTTCTGCACCTCGCCGAAGTTCCAGCCTTCGCCGAGCAACTGGAGATGTCGGCCCGTGGCCGCGTCCACTGCTGCGGCCACGCGTTCGAGCACGGCGCGGGGCATGTGCCCCATCAGGTCGAAGCGGAAGGAATCGACGTGGTAGGCCTGCGCCCAGCTGACGGCCGAGTCGATCACCAGCTTGGCCATCAGCGCGTTTTCGGTGGCGGTGTTGGAATTGCAGGTGGAGGGCTCGACTTTGCCGGTGGCGTCGCGCCGGTGGTAATAACCCGGCACGATGCGATCGAGGACGGCCCACCGGCTCTGGCCGTCGGCCATGGTGTGGTTGTAGACCACGTCGAGGCCCACGCGCAGGCCGGCGCGGTGGAGGGACTGGACCATGGCACGGAATTCGCGGACTCGCGCCACCGGGTCATCAGGATTGGTGGCGTAGCTGCCCTCGGGGGCGTTGTAATGCCACGGGTCGTAACCCCAATTGAAGGCATCGCGCTCGCGAATCGGGGCGATGGCGGCCTGCACGGCGGGGCTGTCCGGCGCGCCGGTCGGCAGCACGGGGATGATGGCGTTGCGCTCGGGCACGGAGGCGAGGTCGTAGGTGGGCAACAAGTGGAGGTCGGTGACTCCGGCCGCGGCGAGCGCCTGCAGGTGGCGCATGCCGTCACTCGTGTCGTGGGTGAAGGCGAGGTATTTGCCGCGATGGGCTACGGGCACGGTGAGATCGTCGCGGGAAAAGTCGCGCACGTGCAGTTCGTAAACCACCAGGTCGGTGTTGGCCTTCACCGTGGCGGGGGGCTGATCCGCGGCCCAGCCCTCGGGTTGGGTGACCGGGTCGTTCAGGTCGATGATGGCGCTGCGGCGTGAATCGGCGCAGAGCGACAGCGAGTACGGATCGGTCACATGATTGCGCACCAACCCCACGCCTGCCACGAACACGTCGATGTCGTAGGTGTAGAATTTTCCGCGCCAGTCTTCCTTGACGGCGAAGTGCCAGGCCCCGCTGGCGTCGTCGCGAACCATGGACATGGCCGCCTGGGCCGGCCCATCCGGCTGATCATAGAGGCAAAGGGTGACCGACTGGGCGGTCGGGGCCCAGAGCACGAACGAAGTTCCGGCGGGGGCGTGATGAGCGCCGAAATTCAAATCAGCGGCGACCGGGGCGTAGAAGGCGTCGAGGGCACCGGCGAGCTGCGTGCAGGTCGCGTCGAGCACGCGGCCTTGGGCATCTTCGGCCACGATGAGCAGCTGGCCCCGCCACAAGGTGGGCAGCTGAGCCGTGTCGGTGGCGGCCACCCGCCAGGTCGGGCCCTTGACATAAGAGAAGCGGGCAACGTCCGCCCGGTCGGGCGGCGCGGAGGATTCCAAGGTGAGCGCAATCGCCGCGCCGCGGGCGACCGAGCCCAGCGCGGCTTGGAGGCCGGCGTCGGCCGTGCCGAGGAGGCGCACCCGCGCCGTGCCGGCCGGGGCCGCCCAACGCACGTGCGTGGCGTCGAGCCAGAGGGCGCGGGCATCAGTCGGGGCCGCGGGGTGGGCGGCGATGAGGGTTTCCGCGAAGTTTTCGGCGGCGGGCACGCGGAGGGCAGCAAGGCAAAGAGCGACACAAAAAATCGGACGGAAGGACATGGGGATGCGGGGATAAGGTCTGGTCACGGCGGCAATCGCCTCGGGATGCAGCGAAGGCTGATGGCTAACCGGGCCGCCGACAAGATTGGAGACGTGTTAGGCGTATGCATCCTCCGCGGCCATTAAAATGCATGTCACTTATCAAGTGACATGTTGGCTGGCGGCGGGCTTTGGCCCGCGAGGGATTCTGATGGGGAACATGGTTCATCGTTCACTGCTGGCGTGATCTACCTCGCGAGCGGGACGAGGTGCGGTGAATCAATGGCCATCCGTGATTCTAAGCTAGACGCGTGGTCGCGGCCCGGCTGATCTAGGCGGGTCGGTTAAACCTCAGCTTCCCCTCCTTATGCTGCTTCGTCGTCTCGCCGGTTTGTTCTCCCTGCTCTTGCTGGCCAACCTGCTTGCGGCCGAGCCGGCCGCGGGGACGGATTGGAAGGCCGTCGACGAGGAGTCCCTGCGGCATTTCTCCGCCCTGGTGCGGCTCGACACCTGCGATCCTCCCGGAGGCGAGCGCCCGGCTGTCGAGTACCTCAAGGGCGTCCTCGATGCCGCCGGCATCGAAAACAAGGTCTATGCCCTCGACCCCAACCGGCCCAATATCGTGGCCCGGCTGCGCGGCAACGGTTCCAAGCGTCCCCTGCTCATCATGGGCCACACCGACACGGTCAACGTCGACCCGAAGAAGTGGAAGCACGGGCCTTTCTCCGCGGACCTCCAGGATGGCTACATCTATGGCCGCGGCACGGTGGATGATAAGGACAACGTCACCGCCTGCCTGATGACCATGCTCCTGCTGAAGCGCAATAATGTGCCGCTCGACCGCGACGTCATTTTCCTGGCCGAGGCCGGCGAGGAGGGCTCCACGCAGTTCGGCATCGAATTCATGGTGAGGGAGCACATGGCCGAGATCGACGCCGAGTTTTGCATCGCGGAGGGGGCCAGTGTGATCCGCACCGGCGGCCAGGTGCAGTATGGCGCCGTGCAGACGACCGAGAAAATCCCGAACCGGCTCCGGCTCGTGGCGAACGGTGTGGCCGGCCACGGTTCCGTGCCGCTGCGCTCCAACGCCGTCGTCCATCTCGCCCGGGCGATCATCGCCCTCGCCGAATGGCAGACGCCGATGCGCCTGAACGAGACCACCCGCGCCTTTTTCGAGCGGTTGGCCACGATCAGCTCGGCCGAGGACGCGGCCCGCTACCGCGCCCTGCTGAAGGGCGACGAGGACGGCAAGGTGCAGGAGTACCTGGCCGAACATGACCCGCGTTATTACTCGACCCTGCACACCTCGATCTCGCCGAACATCATCGCCGGCGGCTACCGCGTGAACGTCATTCCCTCGGAGACCGAGGCGACCCTGGATGTGCGGTCGCTGCCCGATGAGGACATGCCGCGTTTCCTGGAACAGATGCGCCAGCTGATCAACGATCCGGCGGTCACGGTGGAAGTCGCCTCCGGCCACAGCCGGCCGGGCGCACCCCCGTCGAGCCTGCACACGGACGCCTTCGAGGTCATCGAGGCGGCCATCAAGCACACCTATGGCGTGATCACGCTGCCCATCATGAGCACGGGCGCGACCGACATGGCTTATCTGCGGTCCCGCGGCATCCAGTGCTTTGGCGTCGGCCCGATGATCGACAGCGAGGACGGCCGCAAGGGCTTCGGCGCACACAGCGACCAGGAGCGGGTGCTGGCGGAGGCGATCACCAAGTTCGTCCACTTTAATTACGACGTGGTCGTCAACCTGGCCGGCAAGCAGCGGTAATAGGCCTTTCGCCCGCCGTTCATGAAACATCGTCCGCTGGGCTCCACGGGAATCACAGTCAGTGTGGTGGGCCTCGGGAGCTGGCAGCTCGCCAATCCGACCTGGGGCACGTCTGATCCCGCCGAGGCGCTGCGCGTGGTGCAGACGGCCCTCGACGAAGGTTGTACTTTTTTCGACACGGCGCCCGGTTATACGGAAGGGCGCAGCGAGGAGCTCCTGGGCCAGGCGCTGCAGCCTGTCCGCCAGTCGGTGGCGATTTGCTCCAAGTTCGGCCACACGGCGGACGGGGCCACGGATTTCCGGGTGGCGGCGGTGCGGGGTTCGATCGAGGCGAGCCTGCGCCGGCTCCGGACCGATTACCTCGACGTCCTGCTGGTGCACAATCCCCCGGCTGAACTGCTGGATGGCACGCGCACGTCGCTGTATGACGAGCTCGAGCGGCTCAAGGGGGAGGGCAAGCTGCGGAGCTACGGGGTATCGATCGACTCCGCCGCCGACCTGGCGCAGGTCGTCGGGACCACGCGCAGTGGCGTGGCCGAGGTCTTGTTCAATGCGTTTCACCAGGAGCCCCGGGCGGCCTTTGCGGCGGCGCAGGCCCGGGGGGTCGGGTTGATCGTCAAGGTCCCGTTGGATTCGGGCTGGCTCTCGGGAAAATACCGGCGCGACAGCCGGTTTAGCGGCGTGCGCGAGCGCTGGACGCCCGAGGTCATCGCGCGCCGGGCCGCCTTGGTGGAGCAATTCGCCGCCCTGTTGCCGCCGGGCCTGCCCCTGACGCAGGCGGCGCTCCAGTTTGTGTTGGCGCAGCCCGAGGTGGCCACCGTCATTCCCGGCGCGAAGACCCCGGCGCAGGCCCGGGCCAATTTTGCCGCCGCCCGCGCCGACCTGCTGCCGGAAGTCGTGCAGTCGATCCGGACCCTCTGGGAGCGCGAGCTTGAGGCGGCCCCGCTGCCGTGGTAGGGGCGCATTATCCTTAACGAGCCGGGCGGGATTGTCCTCAGCCGGGATCAGGCAGTGTGTGTCTGCTATGCAGTTGAAATGGTCGTACCGAACGGTGGAACCCGGCCTAAACACTCCGGACGGGTTGGCGGAATGCGCGCAGGGGGAAAACGCGTCCGCCCCGCGGCTCCGGTCGGGGCCCTGAGCCTGTCGAAACGGCTTGCCGCCGTGCCGTGGTTAACTCGCGGAACGGTGCGCCGACCAGCGGCGACCCTACATTTCACTCCTAGGTAACGGCTCAAGGGGCTGAGCTGTAGGAGCGGCTTTATGCCGCGATGGGGGACGCCCGTGAGCGAAGCCGCTCTCCGATCGGGGCGTAAAGCCCCTCCTACAATCCGGTTTCTTCCCATCCGGAGCAAAAACCCGTTTTGCGGTTTGGGCTGCATAATTTCGGCTCAGTTCAAGCTCGCGCCAGACCAAGCCCAACCTAGATTCCCCGCACCTTCCTATGTCCGCCCCTGCCGAAGCCGTCGCCCCGCGCAAGTGGTATCAGTTTTCCCTCACCCAGCAGATCATGATCGGCCTCGTGGTGGGCGTCGGGCTCGGCTGGTGGATGAGCCGCATGACGCCGGTCGGCCGCGTGAACTGGGAGACCTGGATGGCGCTGATCCGCGACATCTTTCTCCACCTGATCAAGGCCATGATCGCCCCGCTGGTCTTCGCCAGCATCGTGCAGGGCATCGCCGGCACGGGGGATCTCAAGAAGGTCGGCCGCATGGGCGCCAAGGCGCTGCTGTATTTCGAGATCGTCACGACCTTCGCGTTGGTCGTGGGCCTATTCATGGTCAACCTGGTGAAACCCGGCGCCGGCGTGATCCTCAGCGGCAGCGTGGGTTCGCTGGGCGCGGCGGTGCAGACGAAGCCGCTGACCCTCATGGAGACCATTTTGCATACCTTTCCCACCAGCCTGATCGATGCGATGGCCCGGGGCGATGTGCTGCAGATCGTGTGTTTTTCCCTGCTGTTCGCCATGGCGGTCATCGCCGCCGGCGACGCGGGCAAGCCCATTCTGGTTTGGTGCGACAGTCTCACCCAGGTCATGTTCAAGTTCGCGGGCATCATCATGAAGTTCGCTCCCTACGGCGTCGGCGCGGCGATGGCCGTGACCGTCGGCCACCAGGGGCTCGATGTGCTGCTGAGCCTCGGCAAACTTGTGCTGACGCTCTATGCCGCGCTGATCATCTTCGTGGTGTTCATTTTCGGCGCGGTCATCTGGATTGCCAAGATTCCGCTGCTGCCATTCATCCGCGCCGTGCGCGAGCCGTTCACCGTCGCCTTCGCCACGGCCAACAGCGAGTCGGCGCTGCCGAAGGCCTTTGAGAACATGGAAAAGGTCGGCGTGCCCCGCGGCATCGTCGGCTTTGTGCTGCCGGCGGGGTATACGTTCAACCTCGACGGTTCCACGCTCCACCTCGCGGTGGCATCGGTCTTCGTGGCGCAGGCGGCCGAGGCCACGACGGGCATTCATTTCGGCCTCGGCCAGCAGATCACCATGATGCTCACGCTCATGATCACCTCAAAGGGGGTTGCCGCCGTGCCGCGGGCCTCGCTCGTGGTGCTGATCGCGGCCCTGCAATCCTTTGGCCTCCCGCTGGAGGGGGCGGCGATGATTTTGGGGGTCGACGCCCTCATGGACATGGCCCGCACCTCGGTCAATGTACTCGGCAACTGTCTGGCCAGCGCCGTCGTGGCTCGCTGGGAGGGGGAGTTTGACTATGAGAAGGCGGCCGCCTTCCGGACGGTCGAATCCGCGAAATCTTGATAGTCTAAACGCTTTGCCCGTGCTGGGTTAAGTCCGATGGACGGCTAATGATTTGCGGGTCCAGACCGCCGCGGTAGGCTGGACCGTTCATGAATCAATTTTTCGGCACCACGCTGGAAGCACTGGGTATCCTTGCGCTCGTCCTCGCCAACGGGTTTTTCGTGGCGGCGGAGTTTGCGCTGGTCAAGGTCCGCGCCAGTCAGCTCCAACCGATGGCGAAGACCGGCGGCTGGCGGGTTAAAATGGCCCTCTGGGCCTCCTCGCATCTTGGCGCGATCCTGTCGGCCACGCAGCTGGGGGTTACCCTCGCCAGTCTCGGTCTGGGCTGGGTGGGGGAGCCGATCATTGCGCACCGGCTGGGGCCGGTGCTGTCCCGGCTGGGGGTGACGGATCCGGCCGCCGTTTCGTCGATCTCCTTTGCTGCGGCTTTCACGCTCATCACCTTTTTCCACATCATCTTTGGTGAGCTCGGGCCCAAGGCGATCGCCATCCAAAGGCCGACCAAGGTCAGTCTCTGGGTCTCGGCCCCGCTGGTCATGTTCTATTACGCCTTCTATCCGTTCATCTGGATTCTCAATATGTGCGCCAACCAGCTGCTGGGTTGGATTGGGCTGCAACCCGCGGGCGCCAGCGATCACGGCTTGGGTTCCGATGAACTCGAATATGTCTTCAGCCATACCCGGCACGTTCATCCCGGCGACGCCCTGATCAACAAACTCATGGTGCAGTCCCTGCGCGCCCGCCAGACCCGGGCGCAGCACATCATGCGGCCGCGCGATCAGGTGGTGGCCCTCTGGCTCGACAAGCCCTTGGCGGAAAACCTGCGCACGGCCCAGATCAGTGGTCACAGTCGCTTTCCCGTTTGTTCGGGCTCGCTCGACAAGGTCGAGGGCCTGATTTTGGTGCGCGAGTGGCTCTGGCAGATCCAGGCCCTCGGGCCCGACACGCCCTTCGAGCCCCTCATCCGGCCCGCGGTTGAGTTCGAGTTGACCACGCCGTTGCACAGCATGATTGAGAGCTTCCGTTCGGCCCGCAGCCACCTCGCCGTCGTGCTCGATGACAAGAAAGCCCTGGCGGGCATCGTCACCTTCGAGGATGTGCTGGAGGAGATCGTCGGCGACATCCGGGACGAATTCGACATCGAGCATGGTCCGGTGTACAAGCGCACGGAGAGCGCCATTGTGGTCAGCGGTTCCTTCACCATGCGCGAGTTGCAGGCCGAGACCGGCTGGCCGCTGGAGTGGCAGCCGCGGGAAACCGTCGCGACCTGGACCCTGCGCCTGTTCGACCACGTGCCCAAGCGCGACGACAGTATTGTGGCGGGCGAGTACCGCGTGACCATCCTCGAGGCCAATACCGAGCGGGCCCGGCGCGTGCGCATCGAGCGCAGCAACCCGGGCGGAACCAACCCGCCGATGTGAGGCCCTTAGTGCGCGTTGACCTCAGCGCGCGATTCACCGACCGTCTCGAGGCGAAACTGTTTTCCCCATGACCTTCCTAGCCGCATTCATCTTGTTCCTTTGGCTGGTGATCGCCGGGGATGTCATGCTGGGCAACCGCCGCCTGCGCCGCCTGGCGCGGCTCCGTGCCCCGGTGCCGCCAGTTTGGCCGCGGGTGTCGCTCGTCCTCGCCGCCCGCAACGAGGGCCGCACCATCGGAGCCGCGCTGCCGACCATGCTGCAGCTCGATTATCCCGACTTCGAGATCATCGCGGTCGATGACCGCTCGGAGGACGACACGGGCGCCGTGCTGGACCGGCTGGCCGCCGGCGATGCCCGGCTGCGGGTGGACCACATCCGGGAACTTCCGCCCGGCTGGCTGGGCAAAACCTATGCGCTGCATCACGGGGCGGCGCTGGCCACCGGCGAATGGATTCTTTTCACCGACGCGGACATCCATTTCCAGCCCGACGTGCTGCGGCGCGCCGTCGGCTACGCCCGGTCAAAATCACTGGACCACCTGGCCGCCATCCCCCGCCTGCACGAGCACGGCCACCTGCTGGGGATTTGCGTGAGCGCGTTCAGCCTGCTGTTCGCGATGTTTGTGCGGCCGTGGCGCGTGCCCAATCCGGCGAGCCGCGCCCATGGCGGAATCGGGGCCTTCAACCTCGTGCGCGCCTCCATGTACCGCAAGCTGGGCGGGCATGAGCCGCTGCGGATGCGACCGGATGACGACATCAAGCTCGGCAAGCTGATGAAATCCGGCGGCTTCAGCGAGATCGTCCTCGGGGCGGGGGCGCTCTCCGTTTCCTGGTACGCCACGGTCGGCGAGTTTGTGCGCGGGCTGGAGAAAAACGCCTTTGCCGGCGTGGACTACCGCGCCTGGGTGATTATCGGCGCGCTGGTCGTTCATTTTGTCGGCGTGTTCCTGCCGCTGCTGGGGGTGGTCGCAGCGGTCGGTCCGGACCGGTGGATCTGGCTCGCCACGATAGTCGTCATGCTCGGGGTGGCCGCGGACAATCACCGCTTCGATGGCGGCCGCTGGTGGCACGGGCTGTTCCTGCCCGTGGGCATCGCCATGATGGACTTCATTCTCGTGCGCTCGATGGTGCTCACCTACTGGCGCCGGGGCATCATCTGGCGCGGAACGCATTATCCGCTGCGGGAGCTTATGGCGAACCGGCTGTAGGGCGGACCGTTCCTCGCCATTATCTTCCTCGGTCGATTCATGGAGGGCCCGCGTCCCTGCGGGCTGGTCGCGCGACAACGGCCCGCGGGGACGCGGGCCCTCCAGGATTTGCGGGGCGGGAAAAACCCGCCGCCGGCTACGATTTCGGCAGCAGCATCTCCGGGCTGATGGCCATGACCGAGGGAATGCCCGTCCGCGACCAGATGAGCAGCAGGCCGTTGGGCTCGTCCACCAGCACCCATTCATCCTTGGCGCAGACGAAGGACTGCTGGGCGAACTCATACTTTTCGCCGGCCGGCACGATCCGGGAAGTCTTCGAGTCGGCGTGGGGCTTAATTTGATCCTGCAGGAAATCCTTCACGATCTCGGTGGTCAGCACGGCGCGCTTGAGCGGCTTGATGCCCTCGGCGATGATGAAGCCCTTGGCATTCAGGGTGGCCGTGTAGACCAGCACGCCATCCACCGACTCGACGAACCACACTGCCATGTTCTTGGGCGACTCGCGCTCGGGCGCCCGGCCGAAGCGGTCCTTCAGGTTGGCCACCGTCTCCCCCAGGCGCGCCGCGGCGGGGATCGCCGCCGTCGAGAGCAGCAGTGCCGCGACCAGCAGCAGGCGTGAAAGCGGGAAGAGGGAGCCAGGCATGGATGAGGAGTAGCAGAGCCCGTGGCTGGCGCTCAACCCTCAACTCGCGCGAAATCCAAGCCTGCCCCGGTTGGGTGGACCATGTAGCGACAGGCGTCCCTGCCTGTCGGGTTTGCGCGGGATTCCACAGGCGCGGAGGCCTGTGGCTACGTACTCCTGCCGACTTCGCGTGAGCCCAGCCCGGCCTCAGCCGAGCAAGTTGCGCAGCGCGGCCAGGTATTTTTCCTGGGTGCGGGTGATCACGTCGGCCGGCAGGCGGGGCGCGGGCGGGGTCTGGTTCCACTTGATGGCCAGCAGGTGGTCGCGGACGAACTGCTTGTCGTAGCTCGGCGGCGACTGCCCCGGGGCATACTGATCGGCCGGCCAGTAGCGGGAGGAGTCAGGGGTGAGAACTTCATCGATGAGGATGAGGTTGCCCGCCGGGTCGGTGCCAAACTCAAACTTGGTGTCAGCAAGGATCATCCCAGCCCGGCGGGCCCGGTCGTGGCCGAATTGGTAGAGGGACAGGCTGATCGCCTTTACCTTGGCGTACAGTTCGGCGCCGATAATGGCCGCGCCCTGGGCGTCGTTGATCGGCTCGTCGTGCTGGCCCTTGGGGGCCTTGGTCGTGGGGGTGAAAATAGGGGCGGGGAGCTTGTCCGCCTGCCGCAGGCCGGCCGGCAGCTTGATCCCACATACCTCGCCGGTCTTCTGGTAGGAACTCCAGCCGCTGCCGATGAGGTAGCCGCGGGCGACGCATTCGATCGTGAGGGGACGGAGCTTGCGGACAATCATGCTGCGCAATTGCAGATCCCGCGAGAGCTGGAAACCCTTGATGAGCCCTGGCTGCCCGCCGTGAGCAAGGTCGAACGGGTCCGGCAGCAGGTGATTGGCGATGAGGCCCGCGGTTTGCGCAAACCACCAATTGCTCATTTGGGTCAGGACGATCCCCTTGCCGGGGATCCCGTCGGGCAAAATCACATCAAAGGCGGACAGCCGGTCACTGGCGACCAACAGCAGGGCGTCGCCGAGGTCGAAGATTTCCCGGACCTTGCCAGAGGCGATCAGCGGGAAGGGTACCGCGTCGAAACGAATGACGGCGGATTTGGGGAGGGCAGAGGCGATATCAGAGAAATTCATGGTCGAGGGGCGATGAAGTAGGGGGTGCCAGTTACTGGCCTCCCGGTGTTCCGGGCCAGTCATCCGGCAAGCAATATTGGCTGGGGTGCATGCGGTTCCGCTCCAGAGAGGCACAGACCACACGGCGGTGGCAAGTCTCCGGTGAAAAACACCGGCCAGACAACCGGCAACTGCTGAATGACAAGAAATGCGCAGTAGCTGGCCTGCTTTGCTGGCATCCTTGGTGCGGTCCCCACCCGGGGGCCATATCCACCACGCCCATGTCCAGTTCGCCACGCCCTGTCTCCTATATTACCTGTGATGCCAATGAAGCCGTTGCTTCCGTGGCTTACCGGCTGAATGAGCTGATCGCCATCTACCCGATCACCCCGTCCTCGACCATGGCCGAGGTCTGTGACGAGTGGGCGGCGGTGAAAAAGCCCAATTTGTGGGGCCAGGTCCCGCGGATCGTGGAAATGCAATCCGAGGGTGGCGTCGCCGGTGCCGTGCACGGCGGCCTGCTCGGCGGCGCACTGACCACGACTTTCACGGCCTCGCAGGGACTGCTGCTGATGATCCCCAATCTGTACAAGATTGCGGGGGAGTTGCTGCCCTTCACGTTTCACGTCAGCGCCCGCGCCCTGGCGGCCCAGGGCTTGTCCATTTTTGGCGACCACCAGGATGTCATGGCCTGCCGGGCGACGGGCTGTGCGCTGCTTTGCAGCAACTCCGGCCAGGAGGCCCACGACCTGGCCCTCATTGCCACCGCGGCCAGCTACCGCTCGCGCATCCCCTTCATCCATTTCTTCGACGGGTTCCGCACCTCCCATGAGGTTTCCAAGCTCGCCGTGCTGTCCGACGATGACATTCGCGCCGTGATTGATGAGCAGGACCTTGCCTCCTTCCGGGCGCGGGCCATGACGCCGGACCGGCCGACCCTCCGGGGCACGGCCCAGAACCCCGACGTGTATTTCCAGGGCCGCGAAGCCGTTAATTCGTTCTACGCCCGCCTGCCGGGGATCGTGCAGGAGACGATGGACAAATTCGCCGGCGTCACCGGCCGGCAGTACAACC
>JBAXWQ010000075.1:0-13265 GCA_037128315.1 Opitutia bacterium
GGCCACGTGCTCGTGTAGCCACAGGCCGCCGTGCCTGTGGTGCGGGAGAAATGCCCGAATTCGACAGGCAGGGACGCCTGTCGCTACGGCTCGTAGCAGCGCCTACGTCAGCTCGCAGGCGCCGCCGGCGCAGGCCACGACTTCCTTCAGTGCGGTCTCGTCCGACTTCTCCACCAGGGTGGTGTAGTCCACGGGATGATAGTGCAGCCGGTTCCACTTCGCCACATCGTCCTCGGTGGCGACGGCCTCGCGGGGCGCCTGCGGATAGCGCTTGTCGCCGTCGTGGCCGAGCAGGGCCACGCCGGTGAAATGCTCGCGATGCGCCCAGATGAACTTGGCCACGGCATCCCATTCGTCGGCCTTGACCGTGCAGGTGTTCGAGACGTTGTGGTGCAGCCCGGGGGAGCGGGTGGCCTCGCCCTCGCCGTTCAGCACCCAGTGCTGCTGGGCCAGCTGCACGAAGTGGAGAAAATCGAGGGCGTTGAGATCCTCCCGCAAAATGGCGTGCGCCGGTGCCTCCACCGTGAAGGTGATGACGTCGTCGGTGTTGGGTCGGTAGACCGAGGCCTCGGTCAGGTGCGGGTTGCTGGCGTGGAGGTGGCGGTACACCGGGTCGTGGCGGTTGGCCTGCACGCGCCGGAAATAGTGCCGGGCATGGTGCGGATGGATGCCCGAGGCCGCCCCGAGCAGCAGGGAGGCCGTACCCTCGGGCTTCACGCACGTGACGCGCGTGGCCGGCCGGATGCCGATGACGCGGGCCACGATCTGGTTCGCCGCCCGGCAGAGCCGCGCGCCGCGCTCCAGGACGCTGGGGTTGAACAGGATTTCCGGATTATCCATGAAGCCGCAGATGGAGACCCCCAGGAGGGCGTCGCGCTCGTTGAGGTAGCGCGTGACCGGCCCGAGGTAGGGAATGTCGGTGTAGGCCGCCTGCAGCGTGCCGATGACCGAGGCGTGGATGCACGCGACGAGGAAGTCATCCACCGTCTGGATGATCGCGCCGTTGATCGTGGTGAGATTGCACATCTGCCAGCCGCTGAGCCGGGTGCCGGGTTCCACCGAGCCGGTGTAGCCGAGGGCGCGGAGCTTGGCCACCTCGACCTCGTCGTCCAGCTCGCCGCCGACGACGGGATGGAGGCCGATTTCGCAGCAGGGGTTGCAGCCGTAGTCGGGGTGCTCGGCGAAGTAGAAGCCGGGTTCGCCGAATTCCTTCTGTGCGGCGAACAGCCGGCGGAAGAGGGTGTCGTCGGGCTCGGCCCGCGAGACGACGGCGGAATTGTTCGAGGCGGAGCGCTGTGGGTGCTTTTCGAACCAGTTGCCCGTCTTGGCGCCCATCATCTCCTGGTCGTCGGGGGAGAAAAGGCAGATGGTGGCCGAGCGGCGGATACCGCCGCTGAGCACGGAGCGGGCGGCGTACATGCAGATGTCGTAAACTTCAATGGGCCGCAGCTTGCGGCCGGCGGCACCGGTCAGGAGCTGCTCGATGTCGAGCAGCGCGGCTTTGAGGGGCAGGTGCCCCGGGGCCTTGCCGCCGGAGGTCTGCAGCGCGCTGCCGCGCGGCCGCACCACGGAGAAATTGAACTCCGCCTTGAAGCCCTCGAGGTGGCTGCGCATGAGCAGGTGGAGCGCGTCGGCCCAGCCCTCGATGGTGTCGGCCACGGCGTGGTGGCGCACCTCCAGCTCCATTTCCTCGGCGCGCAGGGGCAGGGCGGGCAGGCGGGCGACGTGATGGTGCTGCACGGAAAAACCGCAGCCGGTGCCCGCGAGGAGCAAAAAGAGGTACTCGCGGAAAAACTCCACCCGGTCCACCGGGCTGAACGAGCAGTTGAAGAGCCGGGCGTGGTTGCGGAGGATGGCCTCGCCGCCGAACTGCAGCGAGCGCATCGACGGCAGCACGCGCTTCTGGCCGACCGCCCCGAAGGCGCGGTGCATCGCATCGGACAGCGTCCCACCGGAGAGCCACTCGGCCAGGAAGCGGCGGTCGCCAGCCAGGGCCGGCGAGTCGTCGCCCGGCGCCGGCACCCGGATGGAGAGCTTGTCGCGGAAATGCGTCAGGTGCATGCCCAGCACCCGGCGGGCCGCCTCGGTGAAGGTCTCGCGCCGGCCGAGATCAGAACGGTACCGGGCGTACTTGGCGCAGGCGATGTAGTCGCGCAGGCCGTTTTCCTCATAGTGGTTGAGCCGGTGGGCCGCCTTGTGCTCGCGGTAGATGATGAAGGAGCGTGCCACCTCCCATTCGCCCTCGGCGGCGATGGCCTTTTCCACGTTGTCCTGGATTTGCTCGATCGTCGGATGCCGGCCGGTGCGGTAGTAAAGCTCGAGCATCAGGGCGACGCGGGCGGCGATGCGCTGCACCTTGTGGAAGGTTTCCGCATCCAGGCCATAGCGGGCGGCCGCGTCATCGCGGGCGGGGTTTTCCGTGGTGCCGTGTTTCACCTCGAAGAAGGCGAGGGCGATGGCGCGGGCGACCTTGGCCGGATCCCACGGCACGGTGCCGCCGTCGCGCTTGATGACACAGCGGTCGGCGGGGGCGATGGCGGCGACGGAGGAGGCGGAGCGGGGATTAAATTTGGCGAGCAGGGTGGCGGTGGAATGGGTCATGGCGGAAGAAAAATTTGATCCTACTGGAGTTCGTCTACATCCGCTAATCATCCGTTGCTAAATATCGTGAATCTCTGCGCATGAGTTGTTCTCACGTGCGTCATATTCGGGAAAATTATTTTTTGCCGCGATAGAATCGCGGGCGGGCCGAAAAAACACCAGGGTGTGTCTTCAAACCCAATTTGTCATCGCGAGGTGCGCGAAGCGCGCCGTGGCGATCCAGCCCCTTCGGCTTCTGCTCAGGGCCTGAGCCCGTTGAACGGCTCTCGACTGCCCTCCCGCACTGGAGTCAGACCCCAAGCCTGGATTGCTTCGTCGCCCCGCGAGGCGGGACTCCTCGCAATGACAGGTTTGAAGACACCCCCCAGCGTATCATACCAGCGGTCCGGATTGATTTTTGCGGGCCCGTGCTTTTGTGGCCCACGCTTGATCGCGAGCACGGCGATCTCAGCGCAAACTTTGCGCTTTCATCGGAGAAGCAGGTGACCTTATGTTAGAAAAAGCTAATCTCGGTAATTAACTCACTTAATGCGTTTTACCCCTGTGTTAGACAATAAATGCGCAATGCATGCGCGCAGCTCCACAATCAATGCGGAGTGCAGATTTTCAGATTCTGGCATGCTGACCGCACACAAAACCATCCCTGTACCCCATAATCACTCCCTCACACCAATCACAATTCTGTCATGAGCACACCTAGACACTGGACCAAAAGCACACTGATCTTCGGAGGAGCCGCCGCCTGGGGGCTCCTTCTCGTTTCCTGCGTGGTGGCCGATCGAACCATCGTCGCCCCGCCGCAAGTGGCCGGGGCCACCTTCGTCGGATCCAAGAAATGCGCCGAGTGCCATGAGGACCTGACCGGTCACTTTGAGGGCGCGACGCACAGCAAAATTGCGATGAAGGATGCCAAGGGCATCGACATCGGTTGCGAGTCCTGCCACGGCGGCGGCTCCGTCCACGTCAAGGCGGGCGGCAGCAAGGGCACCATCGTCAATCCCAGCAAGTCGCCCGAGACCTGCTTCACCTGCCACCTCGACAAGCGCGGTGAATTCAGCCTCCCGCATGCGCACCCGGTCCTGAGCGGCCAGGTGACCTGCAATGACTGCCATAACCCCCACAAGGGCCACGTCGTCAAGCGGAGCGGCGCCGAGCTGGAGACGCCCAACGAGACCTGCACGAAGTGCCATACGGCCCAGAAGGGTCCGTTCCTCTTCAAGCACAATGCCATGGTGGAAGGCTGCACGGTCTGCCACAACCCGCACGGCACGGTGAACCAGAAGATGCTGGTCGCCCGCGACGCCAACCTCTGTCTGCGGTGCCACCTTGAGCACCCGGCAACCTTGGCCGGCGGCACCGTCGGCAACGGCACGATTGTGGCCGGCGGCGAGGATCACCGCACCCGCCTCCAGAACGGCACCTGCTGGATCGCCGGCTGCCATGAGGACGTCCACGGCTCGAATGCCAGCAAAGCCATGCGCTACTAACACCCCAACCTATTACCTACAATGCATGCCACAAAGTTTAACCTCTGTCACGGCGCCCGTGTGATTGCCGGCCTG
Source organism: Opitutia bacterium (assembly GCA_037128315.1). Taxonomy (GTDB): domain Bacteria; phylum Verrucomicrobiota; class Verrucomicrobiia; order Opitutales; family Opitutaceae; genus Lacunisphaera. The sequence goes on from JBAXWQ010000075.1 coordinate 4,164, forward strand.
GCCCTCGCCCTGAGTGCGGTCGGTCTCTACGCCGCCGCCCCGTCCAAGCAGGCCGACGCCTTCCCGACCTTTGATAGCTATATCAAGATCTCGGGCAAGGTGCCCTCGGTCACCGGCAATCCCGCCGCCTACGCCGAACGTTTCCGCAGTCCCGATTCCGGGGCCTACGGGATCGAGGCCCTCCACTTCACCAAGGATGTGGACAAGAACACCACGATGGAAGTGGACGGCAAGGCCCTGGTTGGGGCCGAGGATTACCTGGCCAAGATGAAGCTGACCAAGAACGAGGTCGGCACCTTCGAGATGGGTTACAAGAGCTTCCGCACCTTCTACGACGGCATCGGTGGCTATTTTCCCCTGAACAAGGCCTGGATGCCGCTCGGCACCCAGGAACTGCACACCGATCGCGCCAAGTTCTGGGTCGACGGCACCATCGCCCTGCCGAACATGCCGGTCTTCCGGATCAGCTACATGGATGAAAAGCGCACGGGTCGGAAGGACACGACGATCTGGGGCGATACGGATCAAACCGGCATCCCGATCTACAATGTGGGCAGCCTGAACCCGATCTCCGCCAACCGGAAGATCGACGCCGCCTACATCGATCTGGATGAGCACCAAAAGACCCTCGAGGCCACCGTGAAACATACTGTGGGGAACACCGACCTGGAGTTCGCCATCGTTAACAACAAGACCGACAGCAACGACACCCGAAGCGTGGCCCGCTACCGGAACGAGTTGAAGCCGTTTCCGCTCTATCCGACCGGCCAACCGGCCTTCTTGGTCGGAGCCCAGCAGGCCAACAACCAGATCCTCGGCTTTGACCAGCAGATGAGCAATTCCACCGTCTGGACGTACACGGGTACCTTCGAGACCAAGATGAGTGACCAGATGACCGCCTTCGGCGGGATCAGCTATCAGGACGCCGGGGCTGATATTGCCGGCAACCGCATGATGACCCTCTACATCAACACGACCCCCGGCCTCGTTACGGCCATTGGTGGTTTCGTCGGCGCGGGGGGCCGTCCGCCCTATTCCTACAAGACGGTGTCCGGCCGGACAACCGAGACGGTCCTGACCGGCAATCTGGGCTTCACCTACAAGCCGCAGACGGACTTCCATGTCACGCTGGCCCTCAAGGGTGAAAATCTGGACATGAACGGCCGCAACATGGTGAACTACATCAGCAACGGCATCGTCCAATCCACCGGGGTGGTGACGCCGGTGATTGTCGCGGCTCCGAATGAGAGCAAGCGCACGGAGAAATCCTGGGTGCCGGAACTGGATGTCCGCTACACGGGCATCAAGGATCTGGCGCTCTACGGCAATCTGGACTTCCGGGTTTCACCCGGTGACGAGTATGGCAACAGCACCGGTGTATCCACGGGTGGCGGGGCCGGGGCTCCCGTCATCAGCTATGACAACACCAAGTTCAACCATGCCCACTACAAGGTTGGCGCCAATTGGACGGTGAACGCCATGCTCTCCCTGCGCGGGGAAATCTTCTACAAGGACCACCAGAGCAAGTTCACGGGCTACTCCAGCAGCCTCGGCGACAGCTACGTCCTCGGCTACGAGTTCCAGGGTTACAAGCTGACCGGCGTCATCAAGCCGACGAGCACGTTGACCTTTACCTCGCGCTATGTCGGCCAGAAGGGCAAGATGAACACCACGGTCGATGCCGGCACGGAGTACCAGAGCATGGACTCCACCAGCCATATGTTCGGGGAAACCCTCGACTGGAATCCCAGCAACCAGGCGTATGTGCAGGCCAACCTGAATGTCGTGTTTGCCACGATCTCGACGGCCTATCCCCGCGCCGGCGGCACCGCCAACGACGTCCTGCGCAACGCGGACAACGACTACATGAACGGCAACATCGTCGCCGGGTTTGTGGTGAACAAGACGATGGATGCCCAGCTGGAATACACCTTCTACAAGGCCGACAATTACAACCCGCTGGTTCCCTCGGCCTCGATGGCCTTCGGCGCGGGTGTCAAGGAATACACCCTGACGGCCGGCCTGAAGGTCAAGCTGAGCGACCAGATGATCGGCCGGGTCAAGGTGGGGTATTTTGACAGCAAGAACGACACGACCGGTGGCAACACCAACTTCAAGGGCCCGATGGCCTACGTGTCGCTCGACTACGCGCTGTAATTATTCGCCGCACAGCGAGCGGACATGGGTCCGGTCGCCGTTTGATTCTCCGAGCCCTCCCGCTGCGACAGCGGGAGGGCTTTTTTTTGCCGCACCAAGGCTGCATGAGTAGCGACAGGCGTCCCTGCCTGTCGGGTTCGACGCACGCATCACATCATATTGCGACCCCCAATCCCACAGGCACGGAGGCCCGTGGCTACGCGGACGGCTCGCCCCGTAGCGACAGGCGTCCCTGCCTGTCGGGCGTAATACGAATCTCCCTAAACTTTTGCTCGAATCCGAAGGCAGTGCGTGGACTCCGCCGTGTCCGTCGTAGGCTTGGCGAAGTCAGATCCGCACCAGGTGCGCGCCCCGCACGACGGCGGGCAGCGGAGTGCCCGCCCTACCTTAGCCGGAGCTATGTCGGGCGCACCACCGCACTTTTTTTTGGATAGATTACGCGGAGAAATGCGCTGTGCCTGCATTGTGCCGTCTCAACCGGTGCGCCCTGCCCACGAGATAAGCGCAATAACCGTCCTTATGTTCTGCTTTAGCGGCGCTTCTGCTGCCTCATATCTTGCTCTGCAAAAATTGCGCAACGAATGCGGATAGCTGCGCAAGGGATGCGGCGTGAACGACTGCGGAATCGGGCATCATCAACGAGCCAAAACTATACCTGCACCACTAAACCCCAGCTATTACCCAACATTTTTCTCACATGAGCACATCTAGACACTGGACCAAAAGCACCCTGATTTTCGGAGGCGCCGCCGCGTGGGGGCTGCTTCTTGTTTCCTGCGTAGTCGCCGATCGAGCCATCGTGGCACCGCCGCAAGTAGCCGGAGCGACTTTTGTCGGTTCCAAGAAATGCGAAGAATGCCATGAAGACCAAACCGGTCATTTTGCCACCGCCACGCACGCCAAGCTGGCGCTGAAGGACGCCAAGGGCGTCAACATCGGCTGCGAATCCTGCCACGGCGCCGGCTCCCTGCACGTCAAGGCGGGCGGCAGCAAGGCGACGATCATGAACCCGGGCAAGTCCCCCGAGGCCTGCTTCCAGTGCCATCTCGACAAGCGCGGCCAGTTCAGCCTGCCCAGCACCCACCCGGTGCTCACCCGCGACAGCGGCAACGGCAAGACCGGCAATGTCACCTGTGTGGATTGCCACGACGTCCATGCGGACAGCGCCGTCCGGGGCTCGGGCGCCGCGATGGAGAAGATGAACGCGACCTGCGCCGCGTGCCATACGGCCCAGGCCGGTCCGTTCGTGTTTGAACACGGCGCGGTCAAGGAAGGCTGCGTCGCCTGCCACAACCCGCACGGTTCGGTGAACCAGAAGATGCTCGTCGCCCGCGACACCAACCTCTGCCTCCGCTGCCATCTTACGATGCCGCCAGCCACCGCCCCCGGCGAGGTCAGCACCAGCAGCCGCATAAACGTCGGCCACACCGGTGAGCTGCACAGCTCCGACACCCAGCGCGGTACCTGCTGGAGTGCCGGTTGCCACGAAGCCATCCACGGCTCGAACGTCAACAATCACTTCCGCAACTAATCCCAACTTTTACCCTGATCTAACATGCAAACCACATTCCATCCGTTGTTTCGCACGGGAGGCGCCCTCACCGCCCTGACACTGGCGCTGGCCACGGCGCCGCTTACCGCAGCGGATAAATCCGACGCGTTCCCGGCCTTTGAGAACCATATCAAGATCTCCGCCCAAGCACCCTCGATCACGGGCGATGAGCAGGCTTTCCAGGCCCGCACTCAGCAATCGAGATCCGGGGGAGCCGGGATCGAGGAGCTTCATCTGGTCAAGGAACTGGACAAGGACTCCTCGCTGACCATCGATGGCCGCGCCTTGAGCCAATCCGAGGACTACCTCCTGGGCTTCAAGTATGTCCGGAATGAAATGGGCACCTTCGACTTCGGCTACAAGCGCTTCCGCACCTTCTACGACGGCGTGGGTGGCTTCTTCCCGACCAGCAAGTCCTTCATGGCCCTGAGCAAGCGGGACCTGCATGTGGATCGCGGGAATCTGTGGGCGGAAATCAAGGTGGCGCTCCCGAATTCGCCCGAGTTCAAGTTGAAGTACACCAACGGGACGCGCAACGGCAAGAAGGACTCCCTCAGCTGGGGTGACAGCGACAATTCCGGCCAGACCTACCGGCTGCTGAACGGTGATCTGCCAGGCGCGAACAGCAATGCGACCGTGCGCAAGAACATGCCCTCCTATTTCGATGTCGACGAGCGGCACGAGACTCTCGAAGGCGTCGTCAAGCACACGATTGGCAAGACCAAGGCGCAGCTGACCCTGCTCGGCGAGCGTTCCAGCAAAAACAACTTCCACTGGGTATCGCGTTTCCCGGGTGAAACGCTGGGCGTGCTGCCCGGCTCGAGTGTCATCGTGGCCCCGATCTCCCAGGTGAGTCCCGCCAGCCAATGGATGTCGTTCAACAACCAGGTCAACCAGGAGACCTACGACATTCAGGATACCAAGACCAAGGCGGCCATCTTCACGACGGTCACGGAATTGTCTTCCAAGCTGACCCTGGATGCCGACGTCAAGTACGAGTATGTCGCCGCAACCTTCTCCGGTGACCGCAAGACCGTCTCGAATTCGCCGATCGCCAGCGAGCTGACCCGGCAGTTGGTCGCCTTCCCGGTCCTCAATCTGGACGGCCACAGCAATGTCGAGGAATGGGCCGCCAAAGTCGCCTTTGATTACAAGGCTTCCGAGGACTTCAGCACCAAGCTGGCGATGCGCTACGTGACCGAGAGCGCCTATGGCAAAAGCACGTTTGATGTGGTGACGGCCAGCGCGGCCAACCCGCCGGTCATCGCCACGACCAGCCGCATCCAGAACGCGATTGTCGACGAACATTCGTGGATTCCGGTGCTCGAGCTGCATTACACGGGGCTCAAGGACCTGGCGCTGTACGCGACCGTCAGCGACAAGGTGGGCAATGGCACGGATGACCAGACGCCGGCCTACAATCCCCTGACGACCACATTCACGAGCACCATCTACCGGAATACCAAAGAGAACAACATCGACTTCACGGTTGGCGGCAACTGGCGGGCGACGTCGGCCGTCAGCGCCCGCGGGGAGTTGTTCTACAAAAATCACAGCTTCGCCGCCACGGGCTGGAACACGAACACCAACGCCCCCACCGCTCCCACGCTCGACAACAACTACGAGTTGGACGGCCAGTTTTATGGCGTGAAGCTGACCGCCGTGGTCAAGCCCATGGACGTGCTGAGCTTCACCACCCGCTACATCTACCAGAAGGGCAAGCGGCAGGTCACCGGCTTCAAGGCGCTCTACCCGTCGTATGATTCGATGGACATGACGACGCACAACCTCGGCGTGAGCCTGGACTGGAATCCGAACAAGCAGTTCTACATGCAGGCCAATGCGAACGTGGTCTTCGACATCATCAAGACCGCCGCCCTGCACGACCTCTCGGTCGCGGCCTCCGGCACGATTCCGGTCGGCCGGTTTCTCAAGCCCTCGGAAAACAACTACGAGACCGCGAGCCTGCTCGCCGGCACCGTGCTGACCAAGACCGACGACCTGCAGCTGCAGTACACCTACTACAAGGCAGACAACTACAATGCGGGCCTGGCGCTCTACACCCAGCCGTACGGGGCCAGCGCCAAGGAGACATCGATTTCGGTCAACCTGAAGCACATGTTCTCCGACCGCTGCATGGGCAACGCCAAGTTCGGGTATTACGACTCGAAGAACGACACCACGGGTGGCAACACCAACTTCAAGGGCCCGATGGCCTACGTGTCGCTCGACTACGCGCTGTAAGCCCACCACACCCGAGGCAGATGGGGCCTGACCCCGTCACCCTCACCTTCGCGCCACCGCTCCCGCGGTGGCGCTTTTCTTTGGCCGGAATAGAAGGTAGGGCGCGGACTCCGCCGTGTCCGTCGTAGCCTTGGCGAAGTCGGATCCGCGCCGGGCTCGGGGCCCGGGCGACGGCGGGCAGCGGAGTGCCCGCCCTACCTTCGCGGTCGCGTGGTGAAGTAGCTGCGAGCGCCAGCGAGCAGATGGTCCGTCCACTCGCTGGCGCTCGCGGCTACGATAATTGAAAGACCACCGCAGTATGCCCCGTGCCGCCGCCCCGCCGCGTACAACGTTTGCGTACAACTCAGCAAGCCATGCGGAGCGGCGGGAGAGATAATATGGCAAGGTCACGCCCGGTCCCGTTCGCCTGTTGCGCGCGGGACCGATCGTCAGCTCATCATCCCCCATCACATGAAAACCAGGACAGCAATCGCACTCACCAGCGCTTCTTTGTTATTCGCCACGGGCGTGGCCTCGGCCGCCCCCGCCACGGACAACTGGGACAATCTCTGCGCCTCCTGCCACGGCGCGGACGGCAAGGCCCAGACCAAGACCGGCAAGAAACTCAAGCTCCGCGACTACACCGAGGCCAAGGTGCAGGCCGAGCTGAAGGACTCCGACATGATCAAGGCCACCGCCGATGGCGTGATCGTGGACGGCAAGGAGAAGATGAAGGGCTACAAGTCCGAGCTCTCGGCCGACGAGATCAAGGACCTGGTGGCGCACATCCGCAAATTCAAGGCCTGAGGACAGGCCTCCTCACTTAACTCCCCACCGGCGGAGTCCTTTCGACGCCGCCGGCATTCTTTAACCACGGATTTCCCGGATCTCCACGGATCAGCCGCCGCCTTTCCGCTCTGGCCCGACAAGTACAGAAACTATACAGAGAGAAATCCAGAAGCATTGCATTCAGGTTTATGTAATGGCCCAAGAATTGGCCTTTGATTGATATCCGTGTTCATCCGTGAAATCCGTGGTTAAATAATCAGCTTCGCAATACAGAACAAATTTCGTGTCGCCTTCCTCAATTCTAGCGTCAATTTTCCTCTCAATTCCTCACCCAACTACCTCATGAAAACTACGACCAAAATCGCCCTTTCCTCCATCGTGCTCGCCCTGTCTGCCGGGGTGGCCCTCGCGGCCCCCGCGGCCGAGAATTGGGACAACCTCTGCGCCTCCTGCCATGGGGCGGACGGCAAGGGCCTGACCAAGACCGGCAAGAAGCTCAAGCTCCGCGACTACACGGACGCCAAGGTCCAGGCCGAGCTGAAGGACGCCGAGATGGCCAAGGCCATCACCGATGGCGTCAAGGTTGACGGCAAGGAGAAGATGAAGGCCTTCAAGGAAGAGATCTCCGCCGCCGAGGTCACCGACCTCGTCGCCTACGTCCGCAAGTTCAAGGCCTGAGCCGCCCCGCGGCTTAGGTAGCAGCCGACGGAGCGCGCCATGCGCCCGCCGGCTTTGTTTTTCGTCCCGCCCACACCTTTTTTTCGTTTTCCATGACATCGCCCTCCGACAAGCCACCGACCCCGGTCCTAACGCCGCGCTCGAATTTCAACAACTGGATCAGCGCCATCGGCGGCGTGATCGCCGTGGGCGCGCTGTTCTCCTTCGCCCTGCTGGTCTGGATGGATTTCGCCGGGGACAACAAGAATCCGTATCTCGGCATCTTCACGTACATCGTGGCGCCGATGTTCCTGATCAGCGGCATCGCCATCGCCTTTTTTGGCGCCTGGGCCCAGCGCCGCTGGGCGATCCAGCACGCCCTGGCCCCGGACAAGTGGCGGCTGGATTATGACGACCCGGTCAAGCGCCGCTATCTCCTGCTGCTGGGCAGCGGCGGACTGGTTTTCCTGCTGCTCAGCACCTTCGGCAGCTACCAGGCCTACCACTATGCCGAGTCCACCGTCTTCTGCGGCCAGGTCTGCCATAACGCCATGAACCCGGAGTTCGCCACCTACCAGCGCGGCGGTCACGCCCGGGTCGAATGCGTGGAATGTCACGTGGGCTCCGGGGCCAGCGCCTTCGTCAAGGCGAAGATCAGCGGCACCCGCCAGCTCGTCGGCTACATCTTCGACAACTACAACCGCCCGATCGACACGCCGGTGAAAAATCTCCGGCCGGCCCGCGAAACCTGCGAAAAATGCCACTGGCCCGAGAAGTTTGTCGGCAACGCGGATGTCACCTTCGACCACTATCTCTCGGACAAGAAGAACTCCGCGTACAGCGTGCGCCTGCTGATGAAGGTCAACGCCGGCCGCGCGGGCAGCCCGCTCAGCGGCATTCACTGGCACGTGAGCAAGGACAGCACGGTCGAGTATTACGCCGCCGATGAGGATCGCCAGGACATCGTCTGGATGCGGGTGACCAACAAGAAGGACGGCACCGTGAAGATCTTCCGCAACCAGGAGTTCAAGGGTGAGCCGCCGGCGGCGCTCGTGCGCAACATGGACTGCATGGACTGCCACAACCGGCCCGCGCACGTGTTTGCCACCGCCAACGACGCGGTGGAGCGCGCCATGGCGCTCGGCAACCTGAGCAGCACGCTGCCCAACATCAAACGCACCGCCGTGCAGGCGATGCTGCAGAAGGACATCACCACGGGCTTGGCCGCGCCGGCCAAGATCGCCGAATTCATCAAGGCCAAGTACGAGGGCAACCCCGAGGTGCCCGCCACCGTCGCGGCCGTGCAGCAGATCTACAGCGAGACCATTTACCCGGAGCGCAAGGCCGACTGGCGGGTTTACCCCAACAACATCGGGCACAAGGACTGGCCCGGCTGCTTCCGCTGCCACGATGACAAGCACAAGACCGCCGCCGGCGAGACCGTGCGCGCCAGCGACTGCACCTCCTGCCACGTCATCCTCTCCCAAGGCAAGGGCACCGAGCTGAGCACGCTGGCCGCGGGCGGCATGGAATTCAAGCACCCCGGCGGCGAGTACGACGAGGAGCTGAAGTGCGCGGACTGCCACAACGGCGGCATCCAGGGGAAGTGAGCGGAGCCAGACGATTTCGTAGCCCCAGGCCTCCGTGCCTGTGGTGCTTGAGCTGCATAGCCGAACCCGACAGGCAGGGACGCCTGTCGCTACGTAATGCGCAGGCAAGCCACG
>JBAXWQ010000076.1:0-13223 GCA_037128315.1 Opitutia bacterium
TGGCATTTTCGCGGCAAACAGAACAGCACCGGCGAGGCCTACACGGTCAAGCCCGTCGACTTTCTGGCCCGGACGGAAAAATTCGTCGTGGCCAACCGCGTCGGCACCTTCAAGAACCCGATCGCCAACCCGATGATGCAGGAGCTGCCGATCGTCGAACCGCCGGCCGGGGGCGACGCCTACATCACCGCCCGCATGTGGGTGTGGTACCCAGCCCTTCGTCTGCGCCAGGGCGAGACCTATCGTCTCCACCTCTCGTCGCTCGACCTCCAGCACGGATTCTCGCTGCAGCCTTTGAACATGAATTTCCAGGTGCTGCCCGGCTACGACCACGTGCTGACCATCACCCCGACCTCCAAGGGCGAGTTCACCATCGTCTGCAATGAGTTCTGTGGCGCCGGCCACCATATGATGACCGGCAAAATCTTCGTCGAATAACCGCACCCCGCCATGTCTAATCCCTCCCATTCCCTCGCCGCCCCTGGCGTCCCCGGCCGCGTGTGCGGCACCACCGGCCTGAGTGTCTGCCTCGACGCCCAGCGCTTCATCAAGCTCAACGCCGTCGTCGGCATTGTCTTCCTCCTGCTCGGCGGCATCGCCGCCGTGCTGCTGGCCCTCACCCGCTGGCAGACCGTCCACCTGCTGCCCGTCGACTGGTTCTACCGCATTTTGACCTTTCACGGCATCAACATGCTGATCCTGTGGATCCTCTTTTTCGAGGTCGCCATCCTCTACTTCGCCTGCACCACGCCGCTCAACGCCCGGCTCTTCTCCAAGAAGGTCGCCTGGACTTCCTTCGGCATGATGCTCACCGGCGCCGTCATGGTGGATTACATCATCATCGCCGGCCAGGCCGACGTCATGATGACGTCCTACCTGCCGCTGCTGGCCCATCCGGCCTTCTACCTGGGCATTATCCTCGTGGCCGTCGGCACGCTGATCGGCGTGTTCAATTTCTTTGCCACGCTCTACGTCGCGAAACGCGACGGGGCCTACACCGGCTCCGTGCCGATCGTGACCTTCGGCGCCACGGCGGCGGCGATCATCGCGGTCATTACCCTGCTGCACGGGGCCATCGTCATGATCCCGACCTTCACCTACTCGATGGGCTGGACGCCCCAGCCGGACCCGGCGTGGTACCGTCTCATCTGGTGGGGCCTCGGCCACCAGTCGCAGCAGGTGAACGTCTGCGCCATGGTCAGCGTCTGGTATCTCCTCACGCATATTGTCCTTGGCTCCCGCCCGATCAACGAGGCGGTGTGCCGCACCGCGTTTGTGCTCTACATCCTGTTCATCAACCTCGCCTCGGCGCACCATCTGCTGGTGGACCCGGGCGTCGGCGCCACCTGGAAGATCTGGAACACGTCCTACGCCATGTATCTCGCGGTGCTGGCCTCCATGGTCCACGGCTTCACTGTCCCGGCGGGCGTGGAGATCGCCATGCGCGAGAAGGGCTACACAAGCGGCATCTTCGGCTGGGTCACGGCCCTGCCGTGGAAAAACCCGGCCTTCTCGGGCACTGCGCTGTCAGTCGTCATCTTCGGTTTCCTCGGCGGCATCACCGGCGTCACGCTCGGCACGCAGCAGATCAATATCATCGCGCACAACACGCTGCGCATCCCGGGGCACTTCCACGTCACCGTGGTCGGCGGCACGACGCTGGCCTTCATGGCCCTCGCCTACTACGTGATCCCGCTGATCTTCCAGCGCGACTTCATCTTCCGCGGCGTCGCCCGCGTACAGCCCTGGCTGTTCGGCCTCGGCATCGTACTCCTGTCCTTCGGCATGTCCTTCGCCGGCTCAATGGGCGTTTCCCGCCGCAGCTGGGATATTGATGCGCAGGGCGTCTACGGTCCCGCCGCCCACCTCTGGCTCGGCGTGCTGGGCATCGGCGGCGTCCTTGCCTTCCTCGGCCTGCTGACCTTTGCGCTGCTGTGCGTCGGCACGCTGTTCTTCGGCAAAAAGATCGAGAACCGCGCCATGGCCGACTGGGGCACCCCGACGGCGCTGGCGGGCAGCAAGGCGGGTTCACTGGCCGATGACCATTACGCCACGAAGGGTACGATCGTTCTCACCCTCACCTTCCTCGTCTGCTTCGCGGTGTATTACTTCGCGAACTGGAAGGCCCTGGCCGACGTCTGGCCGGTGCGGTGAAAAATAACGCCTGTAGGGCGGGGTCGCTGACCCCGCCTTGAGTCAACGCCGGCGGGATCAGCGATCCCGCCCTACAATTTATGCTTCTTCCGCTTCCCCTCCCCGATCCCGCCGCCGCGCCGATCCGCCCCGCCCGGGTGGATTCGTCGAGCGAGCGCTTCCTGACCGGCCCGGGGTTGCTGGTTTTCCTCTTTACTGCGCTCTGCGCCTACGAGGGATTCCTGCTGCTCACGATCTTCGGTCCGACCCAGGGCGGCCTGCTTGGCGACTTCGTGCGCGACTTCCAGCTCTGGTGTTACCGCGGCGATCCTCGCACCGGGGGCATCTCGTGGCTGGCGGTGTCCGTGATGATGCTCGAGCCGATCTTCATCGTGGGCGTGGCGGCGCTGATGTGGCGTAAAGTAGTGGTGCAGTTGGGCGACTGGCGCGTGTGGCGGACTCATGTCCGGGCCGCCGTCACCGGCTTGGGACTGATCACCGCCTGCGTCGCCGGCCTGGTGTATTATGCGCGGATCGACGCCACCCGCGCCCTGATCTTGCCGCCGTTTCCCGGCGAGAGCATCCGCGTCCGGCTCGACCTGCCAGATGTGCCGTTCATTGATCAGACAGGAACGGCTTTCCGTTTTGCCAATCTCCGCGGCCGGGTGCTGCTCGTGACCGGGGTGTATGCGACCTGCACGACCGCCTGCCCGGAAATTTTCCTCGAGGTGCAGAAAATCCTCGGTGAGCTGCCCGCCGTCGAGCGGGCCGGCGTCAGTGTGGTGGCCCTGTCGCTCAATCCGGAGTACGAGACCGCCGCCCTGATGAAGGCGGTGGCCGAGGGCCGGGGGCTGACGCATCCGGAGTTCCGCTACATCAATGGCGAGCAGCCGGCGGCGATGCACGACGTGCTCACGTCGCTCCAATTCTCCGCCACGCGCGACCCGCGGACCGGCATCATCGATCACGCCAACCTGTTTCTGCTCGTCGACCGTTCCGGTCACATCGCCTATCGCTTCACGCTCGATCCGCGCCACCGGGCGTGGCTCCGCGAGGGCCTGCGCGCCCTGCTCCGCGAATCCCATGTCGTCGCACCAGCATCCTGACGTGGATTGCGAGGTGCTGGCTGACGCCATGGGTCCGGCCGCCGCCGCCCCCGGCTCGCTGCCACCCCCGCCACCCGTCCGCGCGGCCCGACTGCTCGCCGCCGTGGATGGGCTGGGCACCAGGCTCGACGCATGGCTGGAACGGTGGCTGCCACGGTCGCTCAACCCGCTGGCCCAGCTCGGCCCCGCCGCCAACGCCATGCTGCTGCTCGCCACCCTCTCCGGTGTGCTGCTGCTCATCTGGTATTCGGCCAGCGTGCAATCCGCCTGGCATTCGCTGGCGGATCTCGGCCCGCGCTCACTGGGCGGACTCGTCCGCAGTGTGCACCGGTATTCCTCCGACCTTACCATGCTGCTCGTGCTGGCGCATGCCGCGCGAACCTTCTTCGCCCGCAAGTTTGCCGACGCCCGCTGGCTGGCCTGGGCCAGCGGCATCGCGCTGCTCGGCCTGGTCTGGTTCATCGGCTGGACCGGCTACTGGCTGGTCTGGGATGTGCGCGCCCAGTTGCTCGCCCTCGACACCATGAAGGCCGTGGATGTGCTGCCGATCTTCGGTGAGCCGATGCTGCGGCTGTTCACCTCGGACCAGACGGTGCCGTCGCTGTTGTTCTTCGTGGTGTTTTTCCTGCACATGGTGCTGCCGCTCGGCATTGCCGGCGGCCTCAGCCTGCACCTGGCGCGCCTGAGCCGCAGCCAGCTGCTGCCCAACTGGCGGCTGACCGCCTGGCTCACCGGCGCGGTGGTGGTGGCCGCCGTGGTCTATCCGGCGGTGAACGCGGAGATGGCCCAGATGGCGGTGAAACCCGGCCGGCTGACGATGGACTGGTGGTTTCTCTGGCCGTTGACCATCACCGCCCGCCTCTCGGGCGGCGGCATCTGGCTGGCGACCAGCCTCGCCACCGTGGGGCTGATGACCGTGCCGTGGTGGCTGGCGCGGCGGCGGCCGCGCGCCGTCTATCAGGCCACCGTCAACATCTCCCGCTGTTTCTCCTGCACGCTCTGCTCGCATGACTGCCCTTTCGGCGCGATCACGATGGTGCCGCGCACCGACGGCAAACCGTTCCCCTCCCAGGCGCAGATTGATCCCGACCGCTGCATCGGCTGCGGCGTGTGCGCCGGCGCCTGCGACACGCAGGGCATCGGCCTCGCGTGGTTCGACGCCCAGCAGGTCACGCGGGAGCAGGAACAGTTCGTGCTGGCCGAGGTGGCCCGCGGGGCGCCACCGGCACTGGCCTTCATCTGCACCCAAGCCGACGGCGGCTGGGAGTTGTTTGCTCAGGCCGCCTGGGCGCGCCGGCTGCCGGGCTATACGGTGCGGCCCATTCCCTGCGTCGGCTGGGTTGAGCCCAAGCTGGTTGAGCGCCTGATCAGCAAGGGCACGGCCGCGGTGCTCATTGTCGGTTGCGGCTCGAGCGAGGCCTTCTGCAAGGAGGGCAACCAGTGGCTGCCGGCGCGGCTGAACGGCACCCGCGAGCCGGAGTTCCGCCCCAACCGCGCCGACCCGCGCAAGGTCGCCCATGTCAATTTTGATCCCCTCCGCCCGCAGCAGCTCACGGCAGCCGCAGCCCGTCTGCTTCAACTCCAGCCCGTCGCGGTGGCGCCGGCCTTTTCCTGGCTGAAAGGCTGGAGCGCCGGCCTGCTACTGACCGTTCTCCTGTTGGCGGGGCTGCTGACGGCCAGCAACGCCCCCTTCCGCAACCCGGCGCCCGCCGACGCTGAGTTTGTCTTCACCTTCCGCGCCTACGGCGAATGGCTTTCGGGCGCGGCCGTCGCGCTGCCGGACCCGGCCCACGATACACGGCCTGTGCACATGCGCACCGCCCAGCCGGCGGAACGTGCACGATCCCCCGTCATTGTGCAAATTGACGTGGATGGCCGCACTGAGGAGGATGCCTTCCGGCCGAAGGGCCTCAAGTCCGACGGCGCCTCCGTCGGGGAACTACGCCGCCCTCTGACGCCAGGGCCGCACCGGATCACCGTTAGTATTGCCACGCAGATCGATCCCAAGGCCCCCCGCCGGACGTGGACGGCCGAAGTTATGGCCCAACCCCGCCGGCTGTCGGTCCTTTCCCTCGACGCCAACCGGGGCTTCGAATTTACTCCCTAATCCGCCCAGTCCGGCAGTTCCTTGCCCTCTTGACCCACATCAAGGCCCCGCGGCCCGCGCGGTGCTATCATTGCAACACGCCTTTAAACCATGTCTCCCACCGTATTCAAAACTTTCGATGTCCGGCCCAACCTCGCCCGGGGCGAGGAGCCATTTCCCCTCATCCGTGCCCGGGTCGATAGCCTCAAGCCCGGCCACGGCGTCACCATCCTCGCGCCCTTCATGCCGGCGCCGCTCATCGAATTGCTCAAGAGCGAGGGCTTTCAATCCACGATGGAACATCGCAGCGACGGCGCCTGGGCGGTGAATTTTTGGCGGGAGGACCAGCCATGAGCGCCGCCGCCCTGCTCCCCAGCGACACCGCCGGCGTGTGCCCGCTGCTGGCCCCGGCGGCGGGCGTCGCTCATGGCATTGTCAGCCAGGCCGTGCTGAGCGCGCCAGGCCTGCGAGTGACGCTGATGCATTTTGCGGCGGGCCAGGAACTCTCCGAGCACACCAGCACCGCCCGGGCGCTGGTGCAGATTTTGTCCGGCAGCTGCGATTTCACCTTCGGCGGCACGACCCGATTGTTGCACGCTGGCGACCTGCTGCACTTGCCCCCGCGGCTGCCGCACGCCGTGCGGGCGGCGGAGGCCATGGCCCTGCTGCTTACACAGGCGACTACGACCGAGAAATAAGGCGCGACTCACGTTCCCGTCCTGTGCTAGCTTGCCAGTGATGCCGACGACCCCACGCCTCGCCGACCTAAAGCTCACCGGCTTGATGGGCACCTTGCGCTGCTGCCAGCTCTTCACCGGACTGCCGGCGGAAGATCTGGCTACCCTGGCCTCGTTTATCGTGGTGCTGTCTCTCGCCAAGGATGGCTACCTGTTCCACGAGGGTGAACCGGCGCGCGGATTCTATCTCGTGCAAAGCGGCGCGATCAACGTCCACCGCGTCAGCGGTGCCGGCAAGGAGCAGGTCATCTATGTCTTTCGCGCCGGCGAGTCCTTCGCCGAGGCGTCACTCGCCTCCGCCACCGGCTACCCGGCCAACGCCCGGGCGGTCGAACCCAGCACTGTCCTGCTCATCCCCAAGACGCAGATCCTGGAACTGATCGGCCGCCGGCCCGACCTCGCCCTGCGCATGCTCGGCTCCATGAGCTCCCACCTGCGCGTGCTCGTCGGCATGCTCGACGACCTGACATTGAAGGATGTGGAGACACGCCTGCTCAACTGGCTGGTGAAGCACGAGCGCGCGGCCGCCGGCGGCGTGATAAAGCTGCCCGGCACGAAGCGCGTGCTCGCCGCCGAACTGGGCACGAGCAGTGAAACGCTCTCCCGGACCCTGGCGCGGTTGCGCGACCAAAAGATGATCACCGTCGCCGCCCGCACCATCACCGTGCTGAAGCCGGCCGCCCTGGCCGCCCAACTGCGCCGGAATCTCGGGGAGGCCTGATGTTCGCTGGGCCTGGCCGACTTGATCGACCCATACGGAGCCGGGTGGAATTCACCCATGCCTTGACCTGCCTCAAGGCCAACCGGGTCGGACTGTGCGAGAGTGCGGCCATGTCCTCCTCCACGACCATTCCCGCCGTCATCACCCCTGAAACGACCATCGGCGCCCTCGTCGCCGCCCGGCCGCTGCTGGCCCGCAGCTTCCAGAAGCTGGCGATGGATTACTGCTGCGGCGGCAAGCAGACGCTCGCGGCGGCTTGCGCACGACGCGGCCTCGATGTTGCCGCAACGATCGCGCAGCTTGAATCCGCCGACCTCGCCCTGGCCGCCGGCCCGGCCGAGGTCAATGCCGCCGCCATGGGTCTCGCCGAACTGGCCGATCATATCGTCACGACGCACCACGCCTACCTGAAAGCCGAATTGCCCCGCCTCACCGAGATGGCTGACCGCGTCAGCACCAAGCACGGCTGGCGCGACCACCGGCTGCCCGAAGTGGCCGCCGCCGTGGCGACCCTGGCCGGCGAAATGCTCAACCACATGCAGAAGGAAGAACACATCCTCTTCCCGGCCGTTCGTGCCATCGCTGCCGGGACCGAGGCGGGCCGCTGCGGCGGCGACCTTTCCGGACCCATCCGCCAGATGGAAGCTGAACACGAGTCGGCCGGCCAGCTCACCGCGAAACTTCGCGAACTGACTGATGATTTCACGCCCAACGCCGAGGCTTGCAACACCCACCGGGCGCTGCTCGCCGGCCTGGCGGAGTTTGAATCCGACCTGCACCGTCACGTGCACAAGGAAAACAACGTCCTTTTTCCCCGCACCCTGGCCCTCGCCGCCAACGCTCCCTGAGCACCGGGCTGGGCCGGATGCATCCTACGGCTAGAGCGTTTTCGAGTATGTTGGACGCGCCTTGTTGTAGCCGGCCTCGCTGAGGCCGGTCTGAGGAACCGGGGTCAGCGACCCCGGCTACACGCGCCAACCTAAACCGAAATTGCTCTAGAGCCGTACCCGGCTCGCCGGGGACGACTCGCCCTACCACGGCAAATCCGTTGCCGGCGGGCCTGCCCTCCGGAGCTCAGCGAGCGAAGGAGGGATCCAGCCCCAGCCGGAAATAGTCGCGGGCGTTGGCGAAGCAGATGTTTTTCACCATGCCGCCGACCAGCGCCGGGTCCTTGGGCAGCTCGCCGCGCTCCATTTCCGCGCCGAGGAGGTTGCAGAGCACCCGGCGGAAATATTCGTGGCGGGTGTAGCTGAGGAAGCTGCGCGAGTCGGTGAGCATGCCGACAAAGCGGCTGAGCAGGCCGTTGTTTGAGAGCGCGTTTATCTGCCACTCCATCGCCTCCTTCTGGTCGAGGAACCACCAGCCGCTGCCGAACTGCATCTTGCCGGCGACGGAACCGTCCTGGAAATTGCCGATCATGGTCGCAAAGACATAGTTGTCGGCCGGATTGAGATTGTAGAGCACGGTGCGGGGCAGCTCGCCGGTCGCGTCGAGCGTGTCGAGGTAGCGGCTCAACGCCCGGGCCTGGGAAAAATCCCCGATCGAGTCGAACCCGGTGTCGGGCCCGAGCTGCTTGAGCAGCCGGGTGTTGTTGCTGCGCAGGGCGCCAAGGTGCAGCTGCTTCGTCCAGCCGCGGGCTGCATCCCACCGGCCGAGCTCGAGCATCAAAAAGGAACTGAACTTCGCCAGCTCACCCGGGTTCGCCGCCTGCCCATTCCGGGTGGCGTCGAAGATGGCTTTGGCCTCGGCCGCCGTGCAGGGTTCGGCAAACGCGTTTTCCATCCCATGATCGGACAACCGGCCGCCAAAGGCGTGGAAATCATCATGGCGCTTCTTCAGCGTCGCCAGAAAATCATCGAACGACCTGATCGCGCCGGCCCCGGCCGCGCCGGCCAGCTTCTCCAGGTACGGATTGAAGGCGGCGGGCTGGTGGACGATGAAGGCCTTGTCCGGGCGAAAGGTCGGATAGACGCGGGTCTTGAGTCCTGATTTCCGGATGCGCTCGTGCGTCGCCAGGGAATCGGCCGGGTCGTCCGTCGTGCAGATAACGGCAACCTGATTGGCGGCCAAAATGTCGTGCACGCGCATGGTCGCGAGTTTCGCATTGGCCGTGTCCCAGATCTCCTTCGCCGAGGCGGGGTTGATGACGGCCTCGATGCCGAAGTAGCGCTTCAGCTCCAGGTGCGACCAGTGATAGAGCGGATTGCGCAACGTGTAGGGTACCGTCCCGCACCAGGCGGCATGTTTTTCCCAGGGCGAGGCGTCGCCCGTGCAGAGCCGCTCGGCCACCCCGTTGGCCCGCAGGGCGCGCCACTTGTAATGGTCGCCGCCGAGCCAGATTTCGCTCAGGTCTGCAAAAGGGTGATTGTCGGCAATCTGGGCCGGCGGCAGGTGGCAGTGGTAATCGTAGATGGGCTCGGCCTTCGCGTAGGTGTGGTACAGTTCGCGAGCCGCGTCGGATTGCAGGAGAAAATCGTCGTAGATGAAGGGTTTCATGGGGAAGTAGGGTGTAGGTCGGGGTTCACCCCCGACAGTCGGGCGTAAAGCCCGACCTACAGTGATTCATCGGCTGATGTCATTTAGCATCGCGTCGAGCGAGGTATAACTCGCGAGGAGTCTAGCGGCGGCGGCGCAGCGTCCGGCGGAGACGAGCCCGGTCGTTTCCGCGAGGAAGATGAGATACTGGGCCACGCCCTTCGAGTAATTGAGCCGCGCCTCGGGGCTGAGGGCGTAGAAGCGGGCACGCTGGGAGTAGCCGGCGGGCGAGTGGTCGCCGAGGGCCGCCTTCTCCGCCTTGCCGCCGGCAGCGAGAACGAAGAGGAAGTTATACTCGAAGAAGAACATGTGCTCCGGCGACGACGGCAGCGCCTCGAGGGCGGCGCGGGTGGCGGCGGGAGAGCCAAAGATGTCGACCGGCCGGCCGGCGGCGACGAGCGGGGTGGTGATGAAGGTGCGCGCCATCTTCTGCTCGGTGGCGTCGGCACTGAAGGCCCCGGCGAGGGCCAGCTCGAGCGTGAACCGGTACCAGTCGCGCCACAGGGCCTGGTCGGCAGCGTTCTTCGAGTTGAACACGGCAATCCCCATCTCGTAGGTGTAGCGGCCGCTGGTCTTGATCTCTAGCCGGCTGCCGGTCACCTCGCCCATGACGCGATAGTTTTCGGCGGATTTGCCGGAGCCGGAGTGAAAGCCGATGCTGACCCCAAATTTCACGCAAACCGCCCACTGTTTCTCGATGAGCGTGCGGAGCGCCGCGTTGTCAGGATACGGCATGTTCTTCTGGAAGCCGAAGGCGGGGGCCACGTAGTTGACCGGCATGCCCAGGACCTCGCAGAGGGCGAGCATGATGGCGGTCGTATCGGCCGTCGTAAGACCGGGCAACTCGTCGATCGACAGCTCGCGCAGGTAGCGGCGGCCGGCATCGGTCGTGAAAGCCGCGGCGCGGGCGGCGGCGTATTTCTCGTCGCGGCGCTTCATCTTGAGCAGCGATGGCCAGACCGTGACCAGCAACTTGGCGAAAGCCTCGTCGTCGAGCTTCACCCCGGCGGCGGCCACGCGGGACTTGGTCCGGGCGACAACGTCGGCCGGGATGTCCGCAAGTCTAGCCGGCTGGTTGAGCGCCAGCTCAGGGGAAAGATCGAAGGTAATGTAGCTGGCGAGCAGGCAGCCGCTGACGAGGGCGTCCTCGCGAACGTCGAACTTGCCGCCAATCGGCTGGTGGTCGGCATTGAACGACCAGGCGATCTTCCGGTGGTGGAAGCCGGTCTTTAGCTTGGAAAGCACGCAGCCGTGGCTCATGCCCTCGACGCTCTGGCCCTGATGGCCCTCCGGGACGTTGGTGCCGATGAAGGGGAACGGCACGGTGTCGAGCCGGCCCGAGAGCATCGCATCCACATCGTAGACCAGCTCGCGCGGGATGGAGTTTTGGTTGGCGGTGACCCCGAGCTCGAGGGCGCTCATCGCCCACTCGACGGCCGGCCAATGCAGGGTGGTGAAGCGGGCGCCGACCCCGAGCGTGCGCTGACCGAGCTGGCCGGCGGTGGTCGGAAAGATGGTCGAGGCCACGTCATGCTCCTGGATGAGATTCTTCAGCTTGAGCAGGTTTGCCCAGGTCGCGGGGAAGTAGGTCGCGCCGCCATGAGCGGCGCCTTCGGCCAGTGGGGCACTCGCCGCGTTCAGCTTCCAGGCGCAATCACCCGCGGCATTCTCCACCAAGGCGAATTCTCCGACCTTGGTCGCGAAGCGGCTCTTGGGATATTCACACGCGCGCCCCGCCTTGAGGTCGGCGAGCAGCGCAGCCCAATCGAGGCAAAAGTCAGGGCTGACGCACGGGTTCTGCGCGATCCGCAGGTTGTGCCGCAGGAGGAACTGATTGATGGCGGACATAAGGAAATTCTTAAGGGTCACAATTATTCACCAGGGAGTAGGCGTCGGCCGGTTTTCACAACAGGGTGATCCGCAGGACGGTGGCATGGGGCATGAGGGTGGCGGGGCGGGAGACGAGCACAGCCGCGCCGTGGGTGGGGGTGAAGTTCATCGCGACCGGTCCGGCCGGGGTCAGCAGCTCGATGCGGGCGATGAAGGAGGAATGAACGGGCAGGAGCAGCTCGTGCTCCGGCCAGTCGAAAACGTGCGCATAGAGGGTGCCGGCGCGCTGGGTGAAACGACCCCATTCCGGCCGGCGGAGCGTAGAGGCGCCGGCGCCATGAATGCTCTCACCGTTGACCTTCATCCAGGCGGCGAAAGCCTCCAGCCGTTCGCGGGCCGGGGTCGGGACTGCGCCCGTCCCGTCCGGTCCGATGTTGAGCAGATAATTGCCGCCCTTGCTCGTGATGTCGACGAGTTGGCGGATGAGCTGCGTGGACGACTTCCAGAAGGGCGGCGTGTCGAGGGTCGAGAAGCCCCAGCTCTCGGCCATCGTGGCGGGCACCTCAAAATCGCGCCCGGTGGGCCGATCAGGGATCTCATTGTCTTCCATCTCGTCGTAGTCGCCCACCCCGTTGCCGATCCGGGTGTTCACCACCGTGGCGGGCGACAGGCGGCGCACCAGCAGTTCCAGTTCGCAGCTTTGGCGCACCGTGGTCTGCTCCGGCGTGTCAAACCACAGGACGCCGACTGGACCGTAGTTCGCCAGCAGCTCCGCGACCTGCGGCTTCACCTTCTCGTCGAGGTAGCGCTGGTAGCCGGCGGCGGCGGGCTTCGCAGCGGGAAAATCCCAGGTGTTGCTCTTGCTGGCGCCGGCGGTCTGCGGCGTATCCCAGTCCCGACCCAGCGAATAATAGATCCCGAGCTGCAGGCCGGCCTCGCGGCAGGCGTCGGCCAGCTCGCGCAGGGGATCGCGACGGAAGGGCGTCGCGTCGATGTTGAACGGGCTGACGGCCGAGCGATACATCGCGAAGCCGTCATGGTGCTTCGCGGTGAAGACGACGTATTTCATGCCGGCCGCCTTGGCCGCCGCGACGATGCCTCGCGCATCCCACTGGGTCGGATTGAACCGGCCGGCAAGCTGCGCATATTCCGTCCGTGAAATCTGCGCCAGCCACATCAGGTGCTCGCAATAGGGATTGGCATACCGGTCGTGACGCAGCGGTTGGCCGTTCCAAATGCCGCCCGGCAGCGCGTAAAGCCCCCAGTGGATGAACAGGCCGAAGCGCGCCTCGCGCCACCAGGCGGCGCGGTCGGGCACAGCGGACTCGGGCCGCAGGGGCACGACCTGGCTCCAGGACCGCGCCTGGCCGCTGACGGTCTCTCCGGTCGCAAAAAACAGGTGGGTGGCCACGCCATCCTGCACCAGGATCTGGGGCCGCTCCGTGCTGTCCATCGGACGCCGCTGCCCGTCGGACCACAGGTAATCCTTGGTCAGCGCCACCGGGTTGGGCTCGACGCTCCAGTGCAGGCCATCGGGCGAGGTGGCGTGGTAGATCTCCTTGCTCGAATATTTGCGGTCGTGGTCGAGCATCAGCGCGTGATAGCGGCCGTTCTCGAACCACATCGTGGGGTCCTCGGCCCCGACCCCGACGTCAAAGGGCCGGTCGGAAAGCCGCTCGTAGGGCCCCTCAAAAGTGGCCGCCCGCGCGACGCCGATCGCGTGCTGGCGGAGCTGCTGCACACCCTTGTAGTAGAGAAGCACCGACTGGTCAGGCAGAACCAGCGGGGAGGCGTTGCTGGTGAGATACTGTTCCCAGGAGCCGGGGCGCACATCCAGGATGGGCCGGTCGCGCCGCCGCCACGGGCCGTAGGGCGAGTCGGCCGTGGCGAGGCCCACGCGTTCGCCGTCATGGGCGTCGAGCTTGAGGGCCGAGTCGGCCGCCACCGGCTTCCCCGGCTCGGGTGTTGGGCCGGCGTAGGTCGTGCCGGTGTAGTAGAGCACATACTTCGCGCCGATCTTCCGCACGACCGGGTTGTGCGTCATGCGGCCGTCCCAGAATTCCGCCCCGCGGGGC
>JBAXWQ010000077.1:0-13119 GCA_037128315.1 Opitutia bacterium
GCGAGGGCGAGCGACCCCGCCAGACCGATCCCGACACCGAGGCTGACGACCTTCATGGACTGACCAATGATCAGCCGCAGCACGCTGCCGCGGCCGGCCCCGAGAGCCTGGCGGATGCCGATCTCACGCGTGCGTTGGGTAACATTCCAAGACACGACGCCATAGATGCCCACGGCGGCGAGGCAGAACGCGACGCTGGCGAACAGACTCAGAAGAATGGCGATGAAGCTGCTGAACTGCATGGACTCACCGATCAGCGTCTGTACGAGGGCGACCCGGCCGATCGGCAGGGTGGCGTCGAGCGACTTTACTATGCTGCGCAGTGCCGGCACCACCTCGAGCGGTTGGCGGTGCGTGCGGATCAGGAGGATCATCGCGCGGCGCATGGTCGGATAGTCCCAGGCCTGCCGCACCGGGACATAGGCGGCGGCCGGCGGATCGTTTTGCGGGCCGAAATAGCGCGCGTTCCGGACGACGCCGATGACGGTGGCCCATTGGAAATGGTCGAGGCCCGCGGGCAGCAGGCCGGGCTTCAGGAGGTTGTCGGGTGCCCCGAGCATGACGCGTTTGCCGAGTGGGTCGCCATCGGGAAGGAACTTTTTCACTGCGGCCTCGTTGAGGATGATGACCGGCTGGGTGCCGGCCCGGTCAGTGTCAGTGAAGCTGCGGCCGCGCACGAGGCGCAGGCCCTGGGCCGAGAAATAGTCGCGCGTGACCAGCGAAAAGATCAGGCCCTCGAGCTGGTTGAGATCGGTGTAGGTCTTGCCCTCGACGACGAGCGGCATCCCGTTGACCCCGGCGTACGGCGCGGAGGTCGCGGCGGCGGCCGAGGCGACCCCGGGCAGGGATTCCAGCCGGTCGACGACGGTCTCGAAGAAAGTGGTGGCCTGCTCGCTGCCACCGTAGCGGGCCTCCGACAGCTGGATCGGCACAACGACGAGGTTGTCGCGGTTGAATCCGACGTCGACGTTTTGCATCCGCACGAGGCTGCGGATGAGCAGGCCGGCGGCGACGAGCAGCACGAGGGAAAGGCTCACCTCGGCCACAATCAGGCCCGCCCGCACCCGGCTGGTGCCGAGGCTGGCGGTGCCGCGGGCACCCTCCTGCAACTTGCTGCCCAGAGCGGCGCGCGAGCTCTCGAGAGCGGGAAACAGGGCGAACAGGATCAGCGTACCCAGCGTGAGGACGAGTGAGAAAGCCATGACCTGACCGTCCACCTTGACGAGCGCCTCCGCGGGCACCGTGTCAGCCGGCAGCAGCGCCAGCAGGGCATCCAGGCCCCAGGCGGCGAGACCGAGGCCGGCCAGGCCGCCGAGCAGGGCGAGCGGCAGGCACTCGACAAGGGTCTGGCGGATCAGCTGGCCGCGGCTGGCGCCGAGGGCGGCACGCACGGCAAACTCGCGCTGGCGGGTGCTGGTGCGGGCGAGGAAGAGGTTGGCGACGTTGGCGCAGGCGATGAGCAGGACAGCGGCAACGGCGGACAGTAGGACCAGCAGGGGATTGCGCAGCGGACCGGAGACCGACTCGGCGAGCGGGCGCATCATCACGCCGACCTTGTTGTTGGTGTCGGGAAACTGCTGGGCGAGCTGGCGGGCGAAGACCTCGAGCTCGGCGCTGACGTCCTTCATCGTCAGGCCCGGCTTCGGCTTGGTCACGACCCAGGCATCCATCCGCAGCAGCCGGCTGCGCATGGTGTCGCTGTCGGCCTTGAGTCCGACAGGGGTCCAGACGTCGCCGGCCCAGAACTTGAAGCGCGGCGGCATGACGCCAATGACCGTGTAAACCTTGCCGTCGAGCGTAAGGGTACGGCCGAGCGCGGTGGCGTCGCCGTTGAAATACTTCTGCCAGGTTGCGTGGCTGAGGACGGCGACGGGGCTGGCCCCGACGTTATCCTCGTCGGCCGTGAACACCCGACCGAGCACGGGCTGCATGCCGAGCAGGGCCCAGGCGTCAGCCGAGATGCCGGCGTTGCGCAGGCTGGTTGGCTCCGGGACACCGGTCAGCGTCGCGGCGGTGCCCGTGGCATAGGCGAGGTGGTCGGTGGTCTGGCTCTGGCGCTTCCACTCGAGGTAGTCGAGGTAAGCAACGGGCATCTGGCTGTCGGGTTGGTCGGTACGGTTGGAGCCGACGAAGAGGATCTTGTTGCCGTCCGGGTAAGGGAACGGATGGATCAGGACAGCATTGATGACACTGAAGATCGCGGTGGTGGCACCGATGCCGAGCGCCAGCACGAGCGTGACGGTCAGCGTGAAGCCAGGGGCCTTGAGAAGGTGGCGGAGCGCGAAGCGGAGGTCGGACATCATGGCATATTATCTGATAAATGATTCTGCACAAAAACGAGCGGCCTTACTCCGCCCGCAATGCCTCCATCGGGTCGGTCAAGGTTGCGCGCTTGGCGGGAACCAGGGTGGCGAGCAGCGAGACCAGGGCGATCAGCAGTCCCACGGAAAAGTAGGTGAGGGGATCACGCGGGCTGGTCTGGAAGAGATTGTTGCTTATCCCCTCATTGGCGATGGTGGCCACGAGCAGGGTCAGCCCCAGACCGAGCACGAGCCCGGCCCCGATCTGCCAGGCACCTTGCTGCAGCACCATGCGAAGAATGCGCGCCGCATCAGCCCCCAGGGCCATGCGGACCCCAAATTCCTGCCGCCGCTGGTTGACGGAGAAACTCATCACCCCGTACAGGCCGACCCCGGCAAGCAGCACCGCGATGCCGCCAAAGACGGTGAACATCACCGCCACGATCCGATTTTGGGCGAGAAAACCATCGAGGGAGGTTTTCGGCGTGGAGACAAAATAGAGCGGCAGGTTGGCATCAACCTTGTTGACCACGGCCTGCAGGGCCTGAGCGAGCGCCTCGGGCCGCTGACCGCCGCGCGGCCGGACAATCACCGTGCCAAACTGTTGCGCCTGGGGAGTGGGCGCCACCGGTCCGAAGGCGGAGGCAAAGTAGGGCACATAGAATCCCGTGCCATCGGACTGATTGTTAAACGGGCCGGCCATGCGCACATCGCTGACCACGCCGACGACGACCCGCCAAGGGCCGGGTTGCGTGCCGTTTTGCTGGATGGTGCGGAACCGGCGGTTGAGGGCGCTGACGTTGCCGAAATGCTTTTTGGCGAAGGTCGCATTCACCACCGCGACCGGCAGTTTCTGGTCACTGTCCTCTTCCGCGAGTTCGCGGCCCTCCAAGATTTTCTGGCCCAGCACCGCGGGATAGCCCGGTGTGATGTTCTCGTACTCCGATGATGTGCGGTCACTGTCCTGCTTGTATTCCTTCCCCTCGATCTCGATGGGGCCATTCCCCGAAAATACCATGCGAAAGCGATTGGTCAGGGCCACGGCTTCGAACTGGGGGGACGCCCGGAATTCCCGGAGGATGCGCTCATAAGCGAGTTGCCGCTTCTCGGATGTCGGGTAGTCCCCCTCCATGAGGCCCATGCGGCCCGCCAGGATGGAGCCGGTGTCATAGCCATAGTCCAGGGTCTGCTGCTTGATGATGGACTGCAATTGCAGCAACGCGCCGATCAGCAGGATGCAGGTGACCAAAATCTGAAATATCACCAGGCCCTTCGTGATCACGCCGATGGCCCGCCCGGTGTTGCCCCGGCCGGACTCCTTCAAGGCTTCAATGGCGCTGACCCGGGAGGAGAGCCACGCGGGAACGAAGCCGGAGACGATCGCAGAGAGGATGGTCGCGCCCACCACGGCAGCCAATACCGGGCGATCAATGGTGAAATTCATCCACGATGGAATCGGGTTGGCCAGATTATGCACCATCGCATCCAGATATTCAGTGGCCCAATACGCGAGGGCCACACCCACGACGGCGCCAATCATGGCCACCAGCAGGCTTTCCGTGAGCATCTGGCGGATGAGGCGGATGCGGGTGGCGCCCAAGGAGGAGCGCACGGCCAATTCCTTCGTGCGCAGGGTCGCCCGAGCGAACTGCATGTTCATGACGTTGACGCAGGCGATCAGCAGAACTCCGACACAGAAAGCGAGCATGGTGTAGAGCAGCCCCGCGAGCTGCCCCCCCGTGAAGGCCGTGATAAGCGGGCGCACATAGCCCAGGGTGAACTGTTTGTTGGTATCGGGATAGGCCGTGGCGAAACCCGTGGCGATGCTGGTCACCTCGGCGGCGGCCTGTTCCAGCGAGACGCCGGGCTTTAGGCGGGCAATCACGGAGATGAAATTGATGCCCCGGTCATTGCGCTCCCTGACCGGGAATTCCGCATTGACGGGGATCCAGAGCTGCTCGTTGGACGGGAAGCTGAATTTTGGCGGCATGACCCCGATGATGGTGCCGGTCCGGCCGTTGACGCGCACGGCCCGGCCGATGACACCCGGGTCGCCGCCAAAATCGCTGCGCCAAAGCGCATCGCTGAGCAACACCGCCTTGTCCACCGCCGGCTGGTCCTCTGCCGGCAGAAAATCCCGGCCGAGCACGGGGGCTACACCCAGGGCACGGAAGAAGTCATGGGTGACGTAGCCGCCTTGCAGCCGCTTGGGCTGCCCATTGTAGGTAAGGTTGACGGTGGAGCCGTTGAGGTAGCCGACAAAATTTTCGAATGACTTTTGCTGGTCGCGCAGGTCAGCGAAGTCGGCGGTCGTCATGCGCGAGTTGAAGTTGTCCGGCTTGAAGTTGACCGGGTCCGCCATCTGGACATCCACCAGCCGGTCGGCGTTGCGGAACGAGAAGCCGCGCAGCAGCACGCCGTTGACGATGGCGAACTGGGTGGCAACAGCGCAGATGCCGATGGCCAGGACAAAAACGGCGAGTGCCGAGAAGGTCTTTTCCTTGATCAGGACACGGAGACCGATGCGAAGGTCTTGGAGGAAGGTTTCAATGATCATGGGTAGGGGAAGCTAAATGAACGGTCAGCGGACTGAGGTGCTCAGGACAATGACGTCACGGGCCGCGGGGGTTGAAGCTGGGGTGGGGTAGAGTTCCCAGCCGGAATTGGCGATGAAGTGCAGCCGGCCGTGGCTGACCTGCCCGAGGCCGAGGTCGGTCATGGCGGGGTGCCCGGACAGCAGTTCGCTCACCCGCAGAGGCCCGCCGGTGTCGTCGAGGAAGATGCGGAGGATGCGCTGGGTCTTGGTGCCGTTTTGCACCGCCACCAAGCCGCCTCCTGGAGCCGCATAGAGGCCGTCGAGCCCGCGGAGATTGGAGTTGCCCGGAGCGGGAAGCAGGACGGCATCGCGCGTGGGTAGGGGAATTTTCCAGATGCCCTGGGCATAATCCGTGACGTAGAGCGACTGGCCGTCGTTCATGAGCGCCAGTCCCTGGAGGGATTTGAATGCGGGGAACTCGAGCCATTTCTCCAGCTGCTTCCCTTCGGGAGGGAGCCGCCAGATGATAGGCGCGGTCGAATCACTCACATAGATGGAACCGTCAGGCGCCAGGGCGAAATCACCCAGCACATGGCGGTGCGCATCGCGGGGCAGGTCGTAGGTGGCCCGCAGTTGGCGCGTGCTTAAGTCATAGGAGGCCAGGAAACCGCGGTCCTGATCGGCGGCAGCATAGCCTTTCATTTCCGGCACGGCCGAGGAACTGGCCCAGAGGGTCTTCCCGTCCGCCGAAAATTTCAGGGCAAACACGCCGAGCAGTCCGTCCGAGTCGGCCGAGAATTTGCGCATGACCGCAGTGGTCCCGCTGGTATCGCGATACCAAATGCAGCGATTGTGGACATCGCCGAAGAACGCCTCCTGCGTGACCGGGTGCAGGGCGAGGCTCTCAATAATGCCATCCATTCCAGTGAGTGCCCAGGCTGATTCATCACGCGTGGCCCCGGTTGCGTCATTGGCAGGTGCGGCCTGCAATGCGACGCAAAGAAAGCAAAATACGGCGATGGCCAGTGTGAACAAAATGCTCCCTTTCAGGCGGACTTTGGTGGTGCCGTTGGTCGCAACCCTCGATTCAATCAGCCAATTGTATTCCGTGCCTAGCATCGTGGTGCGCGGATCATTGCACATGCGATGCCAAGGTCGCTATTTGATGCTAACCAATAATAAACAACAAATAACAAAATTTTGCCGTGAGATCATTTCGCAGCATATCTCTGAAAGCGAAATTTTCCTGTCCCGTATTTGGGAAGGATTCTAGGGGCAGCAGCTGCGACCAGGCATCGACTCTTGGCCCACCGAAGGGCTGGCACGCCAAGGATGCTTTGGGTGGAAGGGTCTGCAGGGTTGGATCACTCCTCGCCGTCGTAATATTCCAGCGACTCGGAGCGCAGCAGGCGCCGAGCCGGTGAGCGGACGAGATGCTTGCTGCTATCGGGATAATGGCAGGACTCACCGACCGGGTTGTCCGCGATAACCATGATGACCAGATCCTCGCTGCCATTGTTGTGGAAGGCATGCGGCTCATCGGGCCGGAAAAGAAAGGCATCGCCCGCTTCGATGGCCGTAAGGCCAGCCGGGTCGCGCACCGCCCCGCGGCCCGATAGAATGTGATAAAATTCCCACTGCGCACTGTGGGAGTGATAGGGATATGGAGTCTGGCCGGGCGCCAGACGGAGCAGCTCGACGTCAAAGGGATGTCGCCGCAGGAGGTCGGTGGAGAGCGGCTCGCGACCCAGCGCCACGGAAAGTTCCTTGCTGAAGCCGCCAAACTTTCCTTTCGGCGATGACCAGGACTCTTCTTTGAGATCACGGACGTTGATTTTTTTCATGGGGAAAAGCAGGCGCAGCGCCGGCCCGAGGTCAGGTCCGGCTCGCGAACCGCTGCTTTCGAATCAGGCGAGACGTATGGTGGCAATAGCCGATGCAGTCCGGCTCTAACTCCCCGGCCCGCATGAATTGATCTCGCGCTGCCGCGGGGACCGATTGCAGAATGCTATGGAGCCAGTGATCCGGTAAAGAGTACATTCCCCCGCCTATGAATATACTGCGATTCCTCTTGTTGGGTTGTGGGCTCAGCCTGGCCGCCTGCGCCACTTCTGCGGCAACGGCACCGCGCATTCCCGTCATCTTTGTCACTGATATTGGCACGGACATCGACGACACGTGGGCGCTGGCGATGCTCTTGCGCTCGCCCGAGTTGGACTTGAAATTCGTCCTCACCGATAGTGGCGACACCCGCTATCGGGCCGCCGTGGCGGCGAAGTTTCTCGCGGTGGCGGGCCGTAGTGACGTGCCGGTCGGGATTGGCGATCAGGAGCCCATGGGGGAGGAGGTGAAAAACCAGGCGCCGTGGGTCGCAGGCTATGTGCTGAAGGACTACGCCGGAAAAATTCACGCCGATGGGGTTGCCGCGATGATCGAACTAATCCGGAGTTCCCCCGGGCCCGTCACCGTAATCGCGGTTGGCGCTGTGCCCAGCCTGGCCCGCGCCGTCAAGCTGGCCCCCGATATCGCCCCACGCTGCCGCTTTGTCGGCATGTTCGGGAGCTTTGACAAGGGCTATGGCGATGCACCGGTCCCGGTCGCCGAGGCGAACGTGAAGGTCGACCCGGCGGCGTTGCGCACCGTGCTGGGGGCACCGTGGCGTGACATTCTGCTGACCCCGCTCGATACCTGCGGGGTCGTGGAGCTGACCGGTCCGAAGTATCGTGCGATCTGGTCGGCCACCGACGACCCCGTGCTCCGGGCGGTCATTGAAAATTACTGCATCTTTGCCCCCCGGGTAAACTGGATGAAGTGCGATTTCTTTGCGACCCGCTCGACGACGCTCTTCGACTGCGTGGCGGTATACCTGGCTTACGCCGAGGATCTCGTCACCACCGAGACCGTGCCGTTCGCGGTTACCGATGATGGCTTCACGCGCCGCGCCTCCCGGGGCCCATTCCAAGCCCGGGTGGCGCTGCGCTGGAAGAATCTGCCGGCATTTGAGGTTGAGCTGGCCCGGCGCCTTCTTCAGCGCCAAGACTGAGCGGGGTCTGTCTTTATGATCGGGCGCAGATGGTTCCGGCCTATTCCCGACCAATCATTCCGTCCGCAGGGCCGTCGTCGGGCTGACCTTGGTCGCGCGCCGGGCCGGCAGGAAGCAGGCGAAGAGCGTCGTGAGGCCAAGCACCCCTACGGCGAGGCCGAGCGCGATCGGATCAGCCGGGCTGACGCCGACGAGCATGCTGGCAAGGGCTTGACCCGCGAGCAGTGCGAGCACGAGGCCGAGGCCAACCGAGAAGGCGATTTGCAGGGCGCCCTGCTTCATGATGAGCGAAAAAACGCTGTCGCGATCCGCGCCGAGGGCCATACGGATACCAATCTCCCGGGTGCGGCGCTCGACGGCGTAGGACTTCACGCCGTAGACACCCACGATCGCCAGGAGCAGGGCGATGGTGCCGAAGATGCCAAAGAGGATGGCACCCAGTCGCACCAGCCAGAGGCTCACATTTTTTTCCATCAGCAGCTGAAAGGGGATCATCTGAAGTACGGGCAGGTCGGGATCAAGCTGGCGGAGTTCCTTGCGCAGGGTGCCGATCGTTTGGAGCAAGGCTGCTTGATTCTGGGTCGAATAGCGCGCACTGAGAAAAATCTGGGCGCTGTAGTTTTGCCCGAGCGGCACATAAACGTGCGGGCGAGGGCCGCCGTCGTCATCCAGATCATGGCGGTGCCGGTTGACGATGCCGACGATTTCCATCTCGTTGGGCGAACCATCAGTCGGGGGCTGCGTGTAGCGGACGCGCTGGCCGAGCGCATTTTGCTTGGGGAAGAGTTTCTCCGCCATGTTTTCGTCGATGATGCAGACGCGGGTGGGACCTTTCTCCCGGGATTCACTGTCCGTGAAATCACGCCCGCGCAGGAGACGCACGCCAATGCTGTCGAAGAATCCAGGGGTGGACGACGCATAGATGCCGTTCACGCCGGGCTTGGGAGCCTTGGGGTCAGTGGTGTCCACCGGAGCGGCATTGGCGGGCATGATCCGGGCCGTGTTGGTGATGTTGCCATAGGGCATGAGAGTGACGAAGCCCGCGGCCTGCACCCCCGGTTGGCTGCGAACCCGTTCCAGCGCGGCAAACATCCGGCGCAGGGCCTCGGGCTGCTTGGTGCTGGCCAGGGAGAAGTCCATCTCGGTGACGATGACGCCGTCGGTCTTGAACCCGGTGTCGATGCCGCCGGCGTGCAAGGCGCCGCGCATAAACAGGCCGGCAGCGAAGATGAGGACGAGTGAGAGTGTCATCTGCGCCATCACCAGCAGGTGGCGTCCGGCGAAGAATCGGTTCCAGCGTCCCGTGACGGCGGCGTCGCCGCCTTGGGCCTTCAGATCGTGAACCAGATCGGCCTTGCTGGCCCGGAGGGCCGGTCCGAGGCTGAACATCAGGGTGGAGAGCAGGCAGAACAGGAAGGTGACGCCGATGACCTTGAGGTCGGGCTGCAGGTGCGCGTTGAGGGAGAAATTCATCGAGCCCAGCAGGGTCTCGAACGAATTTTGCATGACGGTGTTGCCCCAGTAGCTGAGCAGGATGCCAAGGATGCCGCCGGCGACAGCCAGCACCAGGCCCTCGGTGAGCAGTTGGCGGACGATCTGGCCGCGCGTCGCGCCGATGGCGAGGCGGACGGCCATTTCGCGGGCCCGGGCAGTGCCGCGGGCGAGGAGCATGTTGGCGAGGTTCAGGCAGGCAATCAGCAGGACAATCCCCGCCATGCTGAGCATGAGCGTGCTGATGAGGCCGAGCGGGCCGTCATTCTCCGGGGACGTGCTGATGCTGAAGCGCGAGGGCTTGTGCACCAGCAGTTCGCGGGCGCTGGCTGCGTCGGGCGGCTGGATGGCGGTGAGGCGCTCGGCGAGCACGGGCATGCGGGCTTGCGCGGCTTCGATGCTCATGCCGGGCTGAAGCCGGCCCATGATGTTGAGGGCGTAGTTTTTCGGGCTGGCGAGATCGGTGACCTCTCGGGTCTCCCCGAACGGTGCGGCGAGATCGGAGAAAAGTCCCAGCGGCAGCCAAATTTCCGGCGCGAGCAGCGCACTGATGCCGCTGAATCCTTCCGGGGAGACGCCGACGACAGTGTGGGGCAGGTTGTTGACGAATAGTGTGCTCCCGACGAAATCCGCCCGGCCGCCGTGGCGCTGCCAAAGCGTGTAGCTGGCAACAATAACGCGCAGGTTGGCGTTCGGGCGGGTCTCCTCGGCGGTGAAGAAGCGGCCGGCGGCTGGTTTCGCGCCCATCAGGGAGAAGAAGTTGTCCGAGACCATGAAGATGAAGCAGCGGCGCATGGACTCGTCCCGACCAACGCCGGCGAGGGCGAAGTTCAGGGCGGCGACATCCTGGAAGACTTCATTGGTCTCTTTCAGTGTGGCGAATTCCGCGTAGGAAAACTGGCGGTAATCGCGCCCCGCGTCCTTCTTGGCCGTGAAGACGCCAACAACCTGCTCCGGCTGCTGTGGGATAACCGGCCGCAGGAGCAGGCCATTGACCATCGAGAAGATGGCGGAGTTGACCCCAATCGCGACCGCGAGGGTCAGGATGGCGATGGCGGAGAAGCCGGGGCATTTGGCCAGCAGGCGGATAGCCTGGCGCAGGTCATTGAGGAGATTATTCATGGCGGGCCGGTGTGTTTGGTTGGTAAATTTGAGTCAGTCGCCTGATGACACCGCGGGCCCCGAGAAAGTCGCAGGAGACTCTTGATACTCGGATGTCAGGCCAAAGCCGCGCTCAAGGTGTTTCTGGGCCACACCCGCGAGGGCCGACGACCCGGGAGCCAGCAGGCCACAAGAGTCACCAGCGCAAGCATGCTGAATAGGCAATGGAATGGGTGTAGCCGGCGAGAGCCTTAAAGGTCTCAGACGCCGGGACGGAGATACTCTGCACAGGAGGTTGTGACTGGGCCAGACAGCCGGTCACCCGTGATAGCAGAAATTTCTCGATCGGTGCGGCTGCGACGGGCCGCGAAAGGGACTCAGCGGGTCGGGTCCGACTCCATCTGCTCCTGAACGACGCGGCCATCAAAGACGTGGACAGTGCGGTCGGCATTGCGGGCGAAGCGGGAGTCGTGCGTCACCATCACGATGGTGGAGCCCGAGCGGTGCAGGGAATGGAGTAATTCCATGACGGCGTCGCCGTTCTTGGAATCAAGATTGCCGGTGGGCTCATCCGCGAGCAGGACGGCCGGGCTGCCGGCCAGGGCGCGGGCGACTGCGACGCGCTGTTGTTGACCGCCGGAGAGCTGCGAGGGCAGGTGCTTGGCCCGGTGGCCCATGCCGACCTTCTCGAGCGCCTCCGTCACGCGCGTCTTCCGCTCGGCGGCGGGCAGACCGCGGTAGGTGAGGGGCAGCTCGACGTTTTCATAGACAGTGAGATCACCGATCAGATTGAAGGATTGGAAAATGAATCCGATCTCCCGGTTGCGGATGCGGGCGCGCTCGGGGAGCGTCAGGCCCTGCACCGGCCGGCCGTTCAGGATGTAGCTGCCGTCGGTCGGCGTATCCAGCAGTCCGAGGATGGATAGCAGGGTGGATTTGCCGCAGCCAGAGGGGCCGGCAATCGAGACAAACTCGCCCTTGCGGATGTCCATGTGAATACCCGAGAGGGCGTGGGTTTCGACTTCGTCGGTGAGGAAGACCTTGGTCACGCCTTCGAGTTTGATCAGGGATGGGTTTTCGGTGGTCATAGGGAGGGGCTGGCTGCGGTTATGATGGGAAACACCCGGAGGGATGGTTCCACGATTGAAATTATTCCTGCGGGGCGGACTCGGTCGCGACGAGCAGGGTGAGGAGGGAGAGAATGATGACAGGTGTTAACATGGGAGTGGCGGAGGTGCTCACCGAGCACACGGCACGCACCGGGGAAGTTTCATATTTCGGGCGAAATAACATGGGCCGGGTTGGACTCAGTTCAGGCGGACACGGTCGTTGGCATCCCATTGGGACATGTCGGAGAGGATGACCTTGTCGCCGGGGACCAAGCCGGCGACGATCTCGATGGTGTTCACCGAACTACGGCCGAGCTGGACCTGGGTCCGGATGGCTTCGCCCGCGTCGTTCAGTTTGAAGATGCCGACGGTGCTTTTTTCCTGACCAAAGGCGGGCCGACCGACGTAGACGACATCATTGAGGCGTTCCAATTCGATGGTGCCATCAACCGACAGGTCGGGGCGGGCGCCACGGGGCAGCTCGTTGATGATGGCCACGTCAACGAGCACGGTGCCGTTCTGCACGGCGGGATCGATGCGGGCGACCCGGCCTTCGACGATGCCATTCCGGGTGTCGATCTGGGAAATTTGCCCGAGGGCGATATCCTTGGCCTGCGTCTCCGCGATGCGGACCTCGGCCTTCAGCTTGCTCGGATCCGCGACGCGGGCCAGGTTGGTGCCGGGTTGAACCTGGGCGCCGACCTCGACCGGCAGGGCGGAAAGCACCCCCGGCATGGTGGAGCGAACCTTGAGGGCATCGAGTTCATCAAGCCGAAGTTTGGCCAGTGAGCGGAGGCGCTCGACCTCGGCTTCCTGAACGGCCAACTGGGGCTTGATCGATTCCTTGGCGAAGGCATAGCGCTTTTGCTCAATGTCATTGCTGATGGCCGCCTCCGCTGCGGTGGCCTTCGCGAGCTTGAGTTCCAGTTCGGAGACAAGGCCGTCGCGAAACAGTTCTTCGCGCACCTCCGCCTGCAACTTGGTGGTCTCATAGCTGGACTTCGCCCGGGCGGCGGTGGCTTCGGAGGCAAGCAGCCCGCTTTCAAGTTGAACGCGCAAATTTGAGTACTGGGCCTCCGCGGCGCGCAGCTGGGATTCAGCGTTCGCGGCGTTCGATTCCACATCAGGATTGGCCAGTTCCAGGATCAGGCTGCCGGTTTCGACAATCGCTCCGGGACGAAGTATGATCTTGTCCACCCGGCCCTGCGTGCGGGCCGCGATCCAGCGGATTTCAACCGGGACCAAGGTGCCCAAGCCGCGCACTTGCCGCACCATCGGCCCGCGCTTGACGGTATCAATCCAGACCAGGTTGCGTTCGACGGTGGGAGCCGCCGGCTTGAGGCGGGAAAGCAAAACCGTGATGCCGATTAACACGCCGGCAGTGATGATGCCGTAGATGATGCGTTTTCTGCGTTTTTCCTTGGCGACGTTCGGGCGGGCGATGTCCATGCGATGTGAAGTTGCGCGCTATTCGCAACGTTCGTGCCAAGCGAGTTGATAGCTGCAAGATGTTATCAGTTAACCATAAGCCAAATCAGG
>JBAXWQ010000078.1:0-13102 GCA_037128315.1 Opitutia bacterium
CGGTGTGAGGGCCTGACCCTGCAACCGACTAGGCGGGCCGCATTTTCATGGCGACTTGTAGATCTGCCCCCCCTTCATCACGAACTCCACATGGCGTAGCGCCGTGATGTCCTGCATAGGATCACCTTCGACTGCAATCAGGTCGGCCAACAAGCCTGGCGCCACCCGCCCGACCTTGTTTTCAAGGTGCAGCACCCGTGCATCCACGGAAGTGGCGGACTGCAGGGCGGCAAGCGGAGTCAGACCGAACTCGATCATCTTCTCCAGTTCGCGGGCATTGTCGCCATGGGCGAACACGCCGACATCGCTGCCGCTCGCAATCGTCACCCCAGCCGTCTGGGCCGCCTGAAAGGACTCCTTTGCTCCGGGCCGGTCGCCGGTGGCGGCGAGCGTCGGAACGAGGGCCACACCATGCTCCTTCATCAGACGAAACACTTCCGGCGTACCGGCCGTCCCATGCTCGATCGTCTCCACGCCCGCCAGCACGGCCCGGCGCATGCCTTCCGGCGTGGTGGCATGGGCTGAGACTGCCCGGCCGCTGCTGCGGGCCGTATCCACGATCAGTTTCAGTTCCTCCAGGGAAAAGGTGGGCGCTGCCTGGTTGGTCGGGCTCCAGCGATAGTCGGCATAAACTTTCACCCAATCAGCGCCATGGCCGATCTGGTCGCGGACCACGCGAATCAGATCATTCCCATCGGCCTCCTCCGCGCCCTGGGGCACGTGCCATTCGGCGGCATATCCTTTCGGTCCGTAACTGCCCGTGGCGACGATGGCCTTGGTGACCACCAGCATCCGCGGTCCGGGAATGATCCCCTGCTCCACTGCCTGCTTGAGGCCGACATCAGCATAACCCGCGCCCTCGGTGCCGAGATCCCGGATGGTCGTGAAGCCAGCCAGCAGGGTACTCCGGAGATGATTGGCTGCCCGGGTAACCCGCAGCGCCTCGGACTCGTGCGCCAACTGGTCATTCCACGGGGTCTCGCTGTAGGGATGCAACAACACATGCGAGTGCGCATCGATCAAGCCTGGTAGCAAGGTACGACCCTCCATGGTGATGATTTTGGCGTTAATCGGTACGATCAGATCCGACAGCGACCCGACTGCGGTGATTTTGTCTCCCGTCACGATCACACCCCAGGCTGGGTGCATCCTCTCGCCGTCGAAGACCCGGGCCGGTTTAAGGAAATAGAGAACGTCCGCCTGCAAGAGACCGGCCGCACCAATACTGAGTAGAGCGAGGAGGAAGCGCATGGGTGCAGTCTTTCGGGAGACCGGGCAGGGTGAAGCAAAAAAACGAGCAGGGTTGCATGTCCCTTACGCCAAGAGATCACTTGACGAGTGGGTAGCTGCAATCCCCACCGCCAAGAACAAAAGGGGTTGGCTGTACGGCTAATCGCGCGCGCTCGCGGCTGCGGTTCGGCTTAAGTCCGAGTTATCTTTCCCTAGCTCAGCTGTCCCGATGGACCGTACCTGGGGCGAATGCGGGCAGGCAAACGGCCACGTATTCGGCGCCGTCCGGATGCGGCGTGCTGTACTGCACCCACTCGCCTTTGGCCGTGTGGATTCCCTGCCCGGCTTTCACCGTGTGGGTGGCGGACTTGGTCTTCACCTGCAATTCGCCGCGGAGGACGACAGTATATTCATCAAACTCCGGTGTCTGGCCGGGCTCGACCCAGCCGCCGGGACTGCGCATCCGCGCAATGCTGGTGGCGGTGGTGCCGCTGTTCACGCGGCCGAAGAATTCCTCAATGAGCTTCGGCTTGTTGCCGGCGGCTTCAATGACGGTGGGCTTGGGGATGAGGGTGGGCATGGGAGGGGTGCCTGCGGCGCAGTTGAAAGTTGAAGGTTGAAAGACTGACGGGATGCGACTCAGGCCACAAAAAAACGCCGCGTTTTGGGGCGCGGCGTTTTTGCTAAGAGTGGAACGAGTGTTTCATTCGGCTTCGGTCCGCCTTCGCCAAGGCTACGGCGGACGCTATTGAATCGGAATCCGATTCAATAGCGGTAATGCTCGGGCTTGTAGGGGCCTTCGACCGGGACGCCGAGGTATTCGGCCTGGGCCTTGCTCAAGGTCGTGAGCTTGGCGCCGATCTTCTCGAGGTGCAGGCGGGCAACCTCCTCGTCGAGATGCTTGGGGAGGCGATACACACCGATCTTGTACGAATCCTTGTTCTTCCACAGGTCCAGCTGAGCGAGCGTCTGGTTGGTGAAACTGTTCGACATGACGAACGACGGATGGCCGGTGGCGCAGCCGAGGTTCACCAGACGGCCTTCGGCCAGCATGTAGATGCTGTTCCCCTTCGGGAAGGTGTAGAGATCATACTGCGGCTTGATGTTGATGCGCTTGGCGTCCGAGGTGTTGAGCCGGTCGACCTGGATCTCGTTGTCGAAGTGGCCGATGTTGCAGACGATCGCTTGGTCCTTCATCTGGCGCATGTGCTCCAGAGTGATGATGTCCTTGTTGCCGGTCGTGGTGACGTAGATATCAGCAGTGCCGAGGGTGGACTCGAGCGTGTTGACCTCGAAGCCTTCCATGGCGGCCTGCAGGGCATTGATGGGGTCGATCTCGGTGACGATCACACGGGCGCCGAAGCCCTTGAGTGAAAACGCGGAGCCCTTGCCCACATCGCCGTAGCCGCACACGCAGGCGACCTTGCCGGCGATCATGACGTCGGTGGCGCGCTTGAGACCGTCGGCGAGCGACTCGCGGCAGCCGTAGAGGTTGTCGAACTTCGACTTGGTGACCGAGTCGTTGACGTTGATGGCGGGCACGCGAAGCTTGCCCTTCTCCAGCATTTGGTAGAGGCGATGAACGCCGGTGGTGGTCTCCTCGGAGACGCCGCGCCATTCCTTGACGATGGTTGTCCAGCGGAGCGGGTCCTCCTTATGCACACGCTTGAGGACGTTCTTGATGACCTGTTCCTCATGGGAACCGGAGGGTGTGTTGACCCAGTCGCTGCCCTC
Organism: Opitutia bacterium; assembly: GCA_037128315.1. GTDB lineage: Bacteria > Verrucomicrobiota > Verrucomicrobiia > Opitutales > Opitutaceae > Lacunisphaera. The sequence goes on from JBAXWQ010000078.1 coordinate 2,965, forward strand.
TTCGAGCTCGCAGCCCTTGTGGATCAGGAGGGTCACATCGCCGCCGTCGTCGACGACGAGCTGCGGGCCCTTGCCGCCGGGGAACGAGATGGCGCGGAGCGTCAGATCCCAGTATTCTTCGAGAGTCTCCCCTTTCCAGGCAAAGACAGGCGTACCGGTCTTGGCGATGGCGGCCGCGGCATGGTCCTGGGTCGAGAAGATGTTGCAGGAGGCCCAGCGCACATCGGCACCGAGTTCCTTCAGCGTCTCGATGAGGACGGCTGTCTGGATCGTCATGTGCAATGAACCGGTGATACGGACACCCTTCAGGGGCTTCGCCGGACCGAATTTCTTGCGGACGGAGACGAGGCCGGGCATCTCGTGCTCGGCGACGGAAATTTCTTTGCGGCCCCAGTCGGCCAGAGTGATGTCTTTGACGTGGAAGTCCTGCGCCTGAGGCGAGGTGGAAGTGGTGGGCATGTTAGTAATAAGTGGCGGGTTACTTGATGGCGGCGCGGAGGGCGGCGACCTTGTTGGTCTGTTCCCACGGCAGGCCGACCTTGCCGAAATGGCCGTAATTTGTCGTCTGGCGATAAATGGGGCGGAGCAGATTGAGCTGCTTGACGATCTCGGCGGGCTTGAAGCCGAAAACCTTGGTCACAGCCTTGGCGATCTTCTCGTCGGAGACCTTGCCCGTGCCCATCGTGTCGACGTAGACGCTGACCGGGTCAGGGTAGCCGATGGCGTAGGCGACCTGGAGTTCGGCCAAATCGGCGAGACCGGCGGCGACGATGTTCTTGGCGACCCACCGGCACATGTAGGCGGCCGAGCGATCGACCTTGGACGGATCCTTGCCGGAGAAGGCGCCGCCGCCGTGCCGGCCCCAGCCGCCGTAGGTGTCGACGATGATCTTGCGGCCGGTCAGGCCGGAGTCGCCCTGCGGGCCGCCGATGACGAAGCGGCCGGTCGGGTTGATGAGGAACTGGGTCTTCTTCGTCAGCATGCGGGCCGGGATGACCTTCTTGATGACGTTCTCGATGAGGTAGCTCTCGATCTGGGCGTGAGACACGTCCGCGGTGTGCTGGGTGGAAATGACGACGTTCTCCACGGAGACCGGCTTGTCATTTTCGTAGCGGATGGAGACCTGCGATTTTGCGTCCGGGCGCAGCCAGTCAACCTTGCGGCTCTTGCGGATCGCGGTGAGCTTGCGGCCAAGGCGATGGGCGAACATCACGGGCGTCGGCATCAGCTCCGGCGTCTCGGTGCAGGCGTAGCCAAACATCAGGCCCTGGTCACCTGCGCCCTGCTCGGCGGTCTTCTTGCCTTTCGCCTTCTTGGCGTCGACGCCCTGCGCAATGTCGGGCGACTGGGCGGTCAGGTAATTGTTGATGAAAACGGAATCGGCGTGGAAGACGTCGTCCTGATTGGTGTAGCCGATGTCGCGGATGGCCGCGCGCACGATGGCCTCGTAGTTGAGCTTGGCCTTGGTGGTGATCTCACCGGCCAAAATGACCATGTTGGATTTCACCATAGTCTCGCACGCGACGCGGCTGGAGCGATCCTGCGCCAAGCAAGCGTCCAGGACGCTGTCGGAAATAAGGTCAGCCACTTTGTCGGGATGACCTTCGCCCACTGACTCGGATGAAAAGACGAATGATTTTGCCATAAATGTGGGTTTAAAAAAGACGCCGCTCGGTTTTACTGCAAGGAGAATATCAACATATCTGTATTATATGATACGTATATTTTAAATAGCTGATATTAATGATTTAGGAATATTCCCTTGATGAAATTTCAGCGACATGAGGCAAGTTCATGGATGGTAACGCAGGATATAACACTCAGTCATTGGCGACGATCCATCCGTCGCACGGGAAAGTACGACTGGTTCGCAGATTCAGTGCGTATCGCTGATGGCATAGCGTCACGAAATCAAAATGCATGCGTCGGGCAAAGGTGGCGTTCGCCATCTGGGCCCTCTAACCGGACAACCGCCTGCGGGCTTGCGCAAAATTCCGCAGAGGCCTACGTACTTCAGTGATTGCAGAGAATACCTCCGGCAGGCCGACTCGAACTTTCCATGACCTCCCCTTCCCCCCTGGACGCCGCCGCCATCGATGGTTTGCGCGCCCTCAGCTCCGATTCTGCGTTTCTGCGCGAATTGATTGAAATCTTTCTGCAGGATACGCCGGCTCGGCTGAAAGAATTGGACGCGGCCCTGGCAGCCAGCGACGCCGCAACGGTCACGCGTGCGGCCCACAGCATCAAGGGTAGTGCCGGCAATTTCGGCGCCGTGCGCCTGAGTCAGCTGGCGCACCAGATCGAACTGCTGGGCAAAGCGGCGAATCTCCCGGCGGTCGACGTGACGGAACTCAAAAGCGAATATGCTCGCGTGGCCGAGGCGCTCACCCGGATCGCGCAGGAAGGCTGAGCCGAAGCACGCCACGGCCGTTACCCGCCCAGTCACCGCTGTTGGCCATTGCAACCAAGCTGCCATAGCCCAGTACTGCCGGTGATGAAAATTTGGCCAAAGCTTCTGCTGCTGGCACCTGCACTCCTCGTCCTGGCCAACCTCGCCCAGGCACTGGAGTGGAAAGCCCAGCACCAGTCGGTAACCACCGCGCCCTTTCAGCTTACCTCGGACATTGTCTTCGAGTTTCGCAACAACACCCCCCGGCCCGTTGCGATTGTCAGTCTGCAGACCAACTGCGACTGCCTGGCGGCCCAGGCCGATCAAAGCACGTACGCCCCGGGCGCCACTGGGACGATCAAGGCTCGCTTCACGATTGGTGACCGCTCCGGTCCCTATGAACGCAGCATCACCGTCGTGACGAATGAAGCGGGCAGCCCCGTTAAGTTGCATGTCCACATTGAAGTCCCCGAGATTTATACGTTGACGCCGCGGAGCGTGAGCTGGACGCGCCAAGCCCAAATCCAGGAGCAAGTGGTCGAACTGCGCCCGGCCCCCGGCTTGGAAATCAGCTTCACCGAGGCCCGGCCGACCAACGAGGCCTTTCAGGCTCGGCTGGAAACGGTCAAGCCAGGCCGGTTGTACCGACTGCATCTCGTGCCCCGGAGCACGGCGGAGCCGGCCAGCGCCGCCATCCGCATCTTTGGTCGCGAGAAGTCCGGCCACGACGTTGTGGTCAGCGCCTACGCCGACGTACAGTAGCGGACTACGGTGCGGTCCCAACCGCACCACGGGAACCCGCCTCAGCGGTACAAGGCCGTGACCGGCGTGGCGGTCAGCACGTTGTATTGCCGCATTGCGAGGCGCCACCAATCGGACAACTGCTCCGCCGGCTGCTTCCACAGCGCCTCGTGCAGCCAGATCATGGACTCGGCATCGAGGAGCAGGGCCATCTTCTCCCGGTGGGTGAGGTTGGCCGGCCCGGCCGCCAGCAATTTCCGGCGCAGCTCCACAAAGTAGGTGCGCACCGCGTGGCTGCCTTCCCGCTGCCGCAGCAACGACACATGCACGGCATTCACATAAGGATCGAGCACCGCCTGGAGCAGGCCGTAATCCTCGTGCAGCTGCGGGATGGGCTGCATGTGGCGGTAGCATTGCTCCAGATGCCGCTCCAGCCGGATGAGTTCCTGCGGCGGTTCGGTTTCATCGGGCGTGAGAAAAAGCCCGAGTTCCCTCGCCCTTCGCCCGAAACCCGCCTTGCCGAGGAAAATCGAGAGCGGGGCGGAGAACACCAGCCCCGCAATCACGGGGCTCAACCACCAGAAAAACGCGGGGACCAGCACGAAGGCGGACACCCCCCAGACGAGGCCTATGATCATCTGCCCCGAATGAGTGATGATGGCCTCACGCCAGTCGGTGTCCTCGCTCGCCTCCCGCTTTTGGGTGACCCACCCAACGCCCTGCCCCAGCAAAATGTAGAGCACAAACTTGGCGTGGAAGATCATGTTGATCGGCGCGAGCAAGGTGGAGGTGATCACCTCCAGGACGGCGCTGAGGCAAAGCCGCCATGGCCCGCCGTAGGCCGCCGCCTGTCGGTCGCGCAGGGCGAGGAGCACGCTGATGACCTTCGGCAGAAACAACAGCAGCAGCGTGAAGAGAAACAGCGCGAAGGCTTCCGGCACCTGAAAGTAATAGCCGAAGAGCGAGACGTAGGACTCGGCATGGTAAAGCGTGAAGGTGCCGGTCACCACCTCGCGCACGTTGTGGATGCTGCTGATCAGGAGGAACAGCAGCCACAAGGGCGAGGCCACATACCCCATGATGCCCTGCAGCAGGTGCACCCGGTTGACGGGGTTAAACCCCCGGGCGAAGAGCAGCCAGCTGTGCTGCATGTTGCCCTGACACCAGCGCCGGTCCCGTTTGGCGCTGTCGATCAGGGTCGGGGGGCCCTCCTCATAACTGCCGGCGAGATCATAGGCCAGCCACACCCCCCAGCCGGCCCGGCGCATCAGGGCCGCCTCGACAAAGTCGTGGCTGAGAATGCGGCCGCCAAACGGCTCGCGGCCGGGCAGCTCAGGCAGGCAGCAGTGGTCGATAAAAGGCGCAACGCGGATCACGGCATTGTGGCCCCAGAAATTGCTCTCGCCCTGATGCCAATAGTTCAGGCCGGCGAGAAACAGCGGGCTGTACAGCCGGTTGGAGAATTGCTGCAGGCGCGAGTAGAGGGTCACTCCGTTGACGACCCGCGGGGCGGTCTGCAGGATGCCCACCTTGGGGTTGCGCTCCATCATTGCGACGAGGCGGATCAGCGATTCGCCGGTCATGATGCTGTCGGCATCGAGCACCGCCATGTAGCGGTACTTGCGACCCCAGCGCCGGAGGAAGTCCGCCACGTTGCCGCTCTTCTTGTTGATCGAGATGCGCCGCTTGCGATAAAAGATGCGGCCGAAGCCGTTGAGCTGCTTGCAGAGCTCGACCCAGGCGACCTCCTCCTGGATCCAATTGTTGGGGTTGTTCGAATCGCTGAGGATGAAAAAGTCGAAGTTCTCGAGCCGGCCGGAATATTCCAGGGAACGATAGATGACCCGGAGTCCCTCGAACACGCGGCTGGGATCCTCGTTGAAGATCGGCATGACGATGGCGGTGGAGGCCAGCGGCAGGCTGCCCAACGGCTCCCCCTCGATGGAACGGGTGATCCGGTACGGGTCGCCGTTGCGGTTCAGCACATAAAATCCCAGCAGGGCCGTGCTGAACCCGACGGCGATGTGCGCGAACAGGATGGTGAAGAGCCCGAGGACCAGCCACTCGACCGCCGACATGCCGTCACGCCAGAGCAGATCGGCCATGAACCAGCTCGCCAGAATCGTGAGCAAAAAGACGAGGGTGAAGAAAGTGATGCGGCGCCGGCCCACCCGCGACCGGTCCACTTGTTCAACGGTGAAAGGGGCGGTCATCGTTCAGCGCGTGGCGTAGAAGACCACGGTCAGCAGGCCCGCAAAAATCCCCCAGAGCAACAGCACCCGGACCAGCGGCAGGCGCTCGATCTGTTCCAAGGTGTTGCCGGCCGCCTCCGTGATGACCCCGAGGTCAATGTCACGGGGCACCATGCTCGACACAGCCAGGTCGGGCCCCGCCCGCATCGAACTCTGCTGCATCAGCTGACGGAACTCGGCGGGCGGGTTCGTCTCGTCCAAAAAGGCAAAAGGCCAGCGCTGCATGCCCTCGGCCAGCAGCAGGGCCACCCGACCCTCCGCGGCGATGCGGTCATGCGACAGGCCCTTTTCGCCAAGCAGCGCATCAAACCATTTGTCCATCAGCCGGTCGGTTTCCTCGATGGCCACCGTGACGGGGTCCAGGGCCGGCCGGGCTTCATGCCGCGCCGCGGCCACGACCAGGACCCGCTGGATGAGCCGGCTTTGGTGCAGGCGGTTATGGATGCGATGGGCGCGCAGGTAATCCTCCACCCGGACGTAGGCCGCGTTCCATTGTTCCAGTGTGCCGGTTTTCGGCCGGAACGAGTTCAGGGATTCCAGAGATAGCTCCATGTCTCAGTGAGGACATGCTGGCCCTTGCGCAGAAAGCAACGGAGTTCCACGGGGCGGCCGGTGGCGTCGGGCTTGAGCTCAAAGACGACGCGCCAGGCCCCGGTAAAATGGTTTTTCTGCACCACCACGCCCCCGGACTGCTCCGCCCCGGTTCCCACCGACACCACCGCCTCTATCTCCGGGTCGTTCTGATCCGCGGCCAGATAGCTGCCGGTGAAGTCCAGCACCACGCGCCTCAATTCGGGCCGACCCATGACCCCGGCGAACCGGGTGGAAGCCACATAACCGGCCGGGGGACGCCGGCCGGCGTCCATCATCCAGTGCAGATTATAGTCGAAGACGATGGGCTCACCGGCGGGCGGCAGCTGCGCCGGAACCCAAAAAGCGACGATGTTGTCGTTGGTTTCGTCGGGCGTGGGCAGTTCCACAAGCCGGACCGATCCGGCCCCCCAGTTGCCCAGGGGCTCCACCCAGACGCTGGGGCGTTGGTGATAGTAGGCCTCCAGATCATCATAGTGCTCAAATTGCCGGTCGCGCTGCAGCAGGCCAAAGCCGCGGGGCGCCTGGTCCAGGAAGGCGGCAACGCGGGTGCTGCGGGGATTGGTCAGCGGGCGCCAGATCCACTCGCCGGTGCCGGTGGCGACCAGCAAGCCGTCGGAATCGTGCACTTCCGGGCGGAAGTCAGTCTGCGCCCAGCCGGTGTTTTCCCCGTGGGTAAACATGCTCGTGAGGGGCGCGATCCCGAAGACCCGGGGATTTTTCCGGCAATAAATGGCGGCGTGCACCTGCATGACGGTGGCGGGGCCCGGGGTGATGATGAATTTATAGGCCCCGGTCACACTGGGACTGTTCAGCAATGCGTAGACGGTGATGGCCGTGGCCAGCGGGCTGGGCTGTTCGACCCAGAATTCCTCAAAGGCGGGGAACTCCTCGCCGCCGGCTTCCGCCGTGTCGAGAGCCAGACCGCGCGCCGACAATCCGTAGCGCTGGTCACGGCCGAGGGCGCGAAAATAACTCGCACCCTGGAAGACCACCAGCTCGTCCATTTTACCCGGCTGGTTGAGCGCGTACTGGATCCGAAAGCCCGCGAAGCCCATCTCGGCCGGAATTGAGCGGGGTGGCTTGTCGCCGTAGAGAAACATCTGCCGGACAAACGCGATCGGGCTGCTCTTCTTGCCCTCAAGCTGGTTGATCTGGACCGTCTGCTTGTAGAGCCAGCCGGGGTGGAAGAACTGCAGCTCAAAAGGCAGACGCTCCGCCCGCCACCACGCGTGCGTGGCATCAAATTGGATTTTCCGGTACTGGTCGTAGTTATAGGCTTGGATGGCCTCCGGCACCCGGGAGGGACGCGCCTGATAGGGCTGGGCCGCCAGACCCTTGGCGCGAAATTGCAACTCCTCAAAGTCAAAGGCGCGCCCGGCGATCGGCAGGAGGAGTCCGACGCAGGCGCTGCGCAGCAAATTGAGCAACAGAGGTTGGTTCATGTTCAGAGAAAGAAATTGCGCTGACGGTCGGTGATGGGCAGGCCCGAGCGCTCCATCACCTGCAGCAAATCCTCCCAGATGGCGCGCTTGGAGCGGTTGCTGTTGTTGCGCAGGATATAGGAGGGGTGATAGGTGACCATGACCGGCTTGCCGCCAAATTCATGCCAACGTCCTTTGATTTCGGCGAGGGTTTTAAATGTGCCGGCCCCGAGCAACCCGCCTGCGGCCGTGGCCCCGAGCGCAACGATAAGGTCTGGCTGCACGATCTCCAGCTGGGCCCGCAGGAAGGGCAGGCAGAAATTCAGCTCCGCGGCTGTGGGCGGGCGGTTGCCCACCTGCACCCCGCCCGGCCCAACGGGCATTTCCGGCCGCCAGTTCATGATGTTGCCGATGTAAACCTGCTCCCGCTTCAGCCCCATGCCCTGAATCATCTTGGTGAGCAATTGGCCGGCGGCCCCGACGAATGGCTCGCCCTGGATTTCCTCATCCGCGCCCGGCGCCTCGCCGCAGAAGAAAATCTTGGCGGATAGATCTCCGGTGCCGAGCACGACTTTCTTGCCGGGCCGGACGTGCGCCAGACAGACCGGATGGTTGACGACCAGCTCGCGCAGGGCCGCCCAGCGCGTCGCCTTGTCGCCTTCGGGCAAGTGCACGACAGGCAGTTCGGCTGGAATCGGCGCCAGTCCAGCCGGCGGGGCCAGGTTGCCCCGGGATTTCGCGGCAACCGGGGCGGGAGGAATCGCCGGGCCGGCGGGCTGAATCGGCTCCGCCGGGCTGGACGCCATGGCGGATTGCAAATGCTCGAGAGTCGCAGCAGTGACGGTCACGGTCCGCTGGCCGCCGGCCTTGAGTCGCCGCAGCTCATCGTTCAGGGCCAGCAGTTGATCGCGCGGCGTCACGGGTGGGGTCAGGCGGAGGGGCGGGCGGTCAGTTTCTCGACGTATTTCGCCAGCAGGTCGAACTCCAGGTTCACCGCATCGCCCGGTTTTTTCTCGCGAATATTGGTGGCGGTCAGGGTGGTGGGAATCAGCCATACCGCAAACGTGTCCCCCGCCACCTCGGCCACCGTGAGGGAAATACCATCGATGGCGATGCTGCCCTTGGAGACCAGATAGCGTCCCAGTCCGGCAGGGACCCGCACCTGCAGGTAGAAATCCTGGCCCCGGGGTTCGAGCACCAGCACCGTCCCGAGACCGTCGACATGCCCCGTCACAAAGTGGCCGCCCATGCGGCCGGAAGGCTGGAGACTGAGCTCGAGATTCACCGCGGAGCCGGCGGCGAGCTGGGCGAAGTTGGTCAACCGGCGCGTTTCCGCCAGCACATCGAACCAAATGCGATCCGCGGAATATTTGGCCACCGTCAGGCAGCAGCCGTTTACGGCGACGCTGTCGCCCAGCGCCACCCCGGACGGGACGCCCGCGGCCGTCAATTGGAGCTGCCAGGCTTCCGGCCCCTGGGTGAAGGAGACGACCCGGCCGACCTCGGCGATGATTCCGGTGAACATAGTCAGTTGAGTTTGATGCGCAGGATGGAGGTTTCGCCTCCGCGGCTGACGAGCAACACGAATTCCGGACGATTTTTTTCAGCCTCGATGGCGTGCAGCTTGGTCCCGGCCTGGGCATAGGTCAGGATTTCCTCCCCGTCGATCTCCCGCACCCAGTCATCCGGCTGCAGCCCGGCGGTCGCCGCCTGGCTGCCCGGCTTCACAAAATGCACCATGACTCCCGGCGGCTCGGATGACTTGGCCCGATGCATGATGCCATCGCTCGAAAGAAACTCGCGCACCGTGAAACCCAGGCGCTCGAAGTAATGCCGTTCCGCCTCGCGGGCGAGCTTGGGTTCGTCGCCCAACATCACCACCACCTGCTGCCGCTCAGTGCCCCGCAGGATGGTGAGCTGGACCGACGCACCGGGGCGGCGGCGCAATATTTCCTGGTTGAAATACCCCACCACCACGCGGTCGGGCTTGAGCCGGGGCAAGGGCTGGCCGTCGATGGCCAGCACAATATCCCGTTCCTTGAGCCCGGCCTGGACCGCCGGACTGCCCTCGAGAATGTCGCTCAGGACCACGCCGGATTGGTTTTCCAAGTGGAGCAACTTGGCCACCTCCGGATCCATCGGCTGCAGGCCGTAGGCCCCAAACCACGAAATTGGCCGGCCCGTCACGGATTGCGGAATGCGGCCCAGGTGCGGGAGCACTTCATCCGCGAGCAGGACCACACTGCTCTCCTCGACATTCACCAGCAAAATGGGGCTGCCGTGCTGGTTGCGGGAGAACAGCAGGAAGTTTTGCCCGAAGGACGTCTGGGCCAGGCCGGCCAGCTGGCCCGCGGCATTGAAGACCGGCAGCCCCGGACCGGCGACCTCCGTGCCGAGGATGGCGACTTTCTGCGGCAGCTTCATCACCACGGCCACGCGCGAACTGAGGAAATATGGCACGAAATCCTCGTCCTTGTTGCGCAAGCCGATGCCCCAGAGTTCCTCGCTCAGGCCCGGCTCCGCCGGGCCGCCGGCAAACTGCGTGATCGGCACCAGTTCAGGCCGGAGACTTTCCTCCACCCGGATAAAATGCCAGCCGGTGTAGGCATCCTGCCCGAGATACTCGGCCTTGGCCGGCGTGGAGCTGCCCGGCCGGTAAACCCGGAAATCCCTCAGCTGGCCGGGCGCCACGCCAGGCAGGATCGCGGCCGCCGGCACGATTACCGTGCCCTGAGTGTCAA